>JACOZO010000126.1 GCA_016181325.1 Candidatus Woesearchaeota archaeon
ATTGAATGAAAGAAGGGTTAAAGTTTTTACACGATTTTTTTACAAGTAAGAAATATGAGATGGTAAATCTCACAATTACTTTAGATGAAAGACCTTCTTTTGATATTAATTCAGAAGATTACAGATTCAGAGTTAAAATAGCAGAGGTTATTGACGAAATTGATATTCGTTGTAGAGATATGGCTATAGAGGATCATCACAATCAGACGAAACACAAAAAACCACATCTCCAATTTAAACTTCATGCTGATGGAATTGGACCCATACATATTTTTATTCCAATTTCAACAATAGAAGAATATAAAAAATATATCTTGAGTTTTTTGGATATAATTGGATCAATTTTAATTAAACTTGACAACAAAAACAAAGAGTTACAAACAAAATTTATGATTATGGACAATTTTAAAAAGATTGAGGGAATGAGAGAAAATATCCAGCAATTAGTTTTTGATAAATATAAAAATAAAGAATTAAAATTGCTAACTTTTGATAAAAAAGAAAGAAATATGAATGATGAAGATATTAAAAAATTAAAAAGCATACCACAAATAGCTCCGTTTTTTGAAAACATTAATTAATGCATTATAAAAACTTAGAACTTGTTCTTAACGTATAAAATACAAATTTTATGCGAAAATGCCTCACAATTAAGATTTACGGCGTAAGCTTTTTCATAGGTGTCTAAAAAAGTGAATGTAACTAAAGTTACATACACCCTAACAACCTTACCTATACGACTTCTGCACCTTGCTCCTTGCCTTTCCGTGCCTGTTCGGCTTGTGAGTCTCTTTGTACCTTACGTCGGAAACAAGGAAATTCCTGTCGTACTCAAGGAACACTTCCTTCAGCTTCGTGCTTTTTGAGAATTCCACCATGGCATTTGCCAGCGCAACCCTTGAAGCTTCTGCCTGCGAATTGTAGCCTCCGCCGTTGACATTGATATCAATATCGACTTTTCCTGCGAGATCTCCTGCAAGCAGCATGGGCTCTATGATTTTCAGTCTTGCAATCTTGGGATTGAACACGCTCAAGGGAACTTTATTTACCCTTACCATTCCCGTGCCTTCCCTTATCGTTGCCCTTGCAACCGACCTTTTTCTCTGCCCTGAAGTATTGACTGTTTTCATCCTTTCCATCCGAAGAACCTGCTGATGTCCTTCACTTTTGTGTAATCAACGACCCTGTCTGAAGGGTTTTTTAATATGTTTGCATCGTCAAAGCTTTGTATGCCTTGGCCCTTGAAATTTGGCGGCATCCCTATATAGCATTTGATTGACTTGAAGGCCCTCTCGCCCCTGTCCTTCTTGTAGGGCAGCATGCCTCTTATTGCCCTTTTTACGAACATGTCCGGCCTTCTGTAGAAAAAAGGCCCCTTTGCCGGTATTCCCATGTGCATCTTCCTGTTATATTCCTGAAGCACGCTTTCCCTCTTGCCCGTTACAACGCTTTCTTCGCAGTTGATTATGCTTATCTTGTGCCCGAGCAGCGCCTTCTTTGCCACTCTGGCCCCCATCCTTCCGAGTATGAGGTTGCTTGCATCCACTACTATGGTTTTTTCGTCTTCCATTTTAGCCTATGATCCTTATGTTCTTTCCTGCAGGGCTTTCCTTGCAGATGTCCCTCAGCGAGACTATCTTTGCCCCTTTCTTTTCCAGCTTCTCCCTTGCGCCCTGCGAGAACTGGAATGCGGCGATAGTCAGCTTGTGCGCTATATCCCCTGCGCCGAGCACCTTGCCCGGCACTATGATGGTGTCATTTGCCTTCGTATACTTGCTTATCCTGGCAAGGTTGACTTCCCTCCTCTGCCTGGACGGCCTTTCAAGGTCAGTTGCTACCCTTTTCCATATGCCTGCATCCTGCTCCAATGACTTCTTCTTGAGATCATTGATTATCTCAATCAGTACAGGATTCGGCGAATTTGTTTTTCTTGGCATTTGATATCAGGTTATTTGTGTTCCAACTTCAATACCTTTTTCAGTAGTGAGCAAAACACATTCACTTTCATCTTCCTTCTCAGCGCAAAGCAGCATCCCTTCTGACATTTCACCGCCGAATTTGGCAGGCTTTAAGTTTGTCAAAACTATTATCTTTTTGTCCTTTAATTCATCTTCATTGTAATATGGGACAAGGCTTGAGACAATCTGGATTTTTTTATCCCCGGTGTCAACCTGCAGCTTATACAGTTTTTCTGTCTTCGGCATTCTTTTTACATCAATTATCTGCCCGACTTTCATTTTCAATTTTTTCCAATCATCAAAGCTTATCAGTTCCATTTTTCGTTTAAATTCAATGTCAATAAATCCCGAGGCGAAATTTAGTGGCAGTCAAATTTCGCCGAGTTGTAGCTTATGTTGCGAAGCAACGGATTGATTTTAATTTATCATCATTTCTTGAATATGTTTTTTTGAATCATAATGCGGGGGAAGGGATTCGAACCCTCGCACCCACTAAGGGACAAGGCCCTCAACCCAACACTTCATTTATTTTGCATAAATTGAATTTGCGCATTTGGCCAGGCTCTGCCACCCCCGCACGAGCGTGAGCGAGTAAGGGGACCAGGAAGTTTACTTCCGCTGCCCCCGCATGAGCGAGTAATGGATTCATGAAGATTCATTCCACAAATTATTTACTCAATGTCCTTGAGCGCGGCAGTCAGCTCGTCAAGCTGCTCGTCAAGTATGTCAAGTGACGCCTTCAAAATCTCCTTGCAGCTGAGCTGCCCGAATGACTCCATGTGGAATATTATCTCATTGCCTTTTGTTATCCTGACCTTGCCCTTTGACGCCCTTTCCGCGGCGCCAGCAAGGTCGTATTTCCATATACTCTCTTTTGCCACCTCAAGCTCCCCTCCTTTCACTTCAAAGACATTGCCCGGCACTGCCTCGACAATCTCCTCGGGGTTCTTGATGCCCTTGTCCATCTCGACTACGGGCTTGTGCCTGTAATAGGCGTGGCACGGGCCCCACTTCACGTGATTCCTGCCCCTTCCCAGGACTGCCGTTGCCTCAAGCTCCAATGACTGGTTTTTCAGCAGCCTCACTATCGGCATTTCAGGGTATGCAGGCTTGACAGCGGGATCCTTGCTCTTCAGCTCTGAGGCGTATATCATCTCGTCGCCTTTATTTGACTTCAGCACGATCTTCAGCTGGCATCTGGCGCACCCTTTGCCTTCGCACTTGCATTTTTCAGGAAGATTATATGATTTCAGGTCGGTCTTTAACGGTACCAGTCCAAGGCGGTGGGCTATCACTTCATCATAAAGGATTGAGCTGTTCTTGTGGAATTCAATCTCATCTATGGCCATTGCAGGCACCTCGCCCATCATGATCCTCCTCAATGTGTTCGCAAATGCCACTGTTGAATCCTTCAATATGAATGTCAGTTTGCCGGCAGCCTTGTTGTTCTCGAGTATTTTAATGTCCATTTTAGACCCTCCTTCCCCTTCTTCCGCCTTTCTTCCTGCAGCCGTCATGGGGCAGTGGCGTGACTTCTTCAATGATTCCAATCCTAAGCCCCATCCTTGACAGTGCCCTTATTGCCGCCTGTGCTCCCTGTCCGGGACTTACCGGGCCGTTATGCCCTCCCGGTGCCTTTATCCTCACATTTATGCAGTTTATGCCCTTGTCCCTGGCGGTCTCGGCGGCCCTTTTTGCGGCAATCATCGCTGCTGTAGGCGAGCCTTCCATCCTGTCTGATTTTACCACCATGCCGCCTGAGGCAACTGCAATGGTTTCAGTCCCTGTTATGTCCGTGATGTGGATTATAGTATTGTTATAGGATGAATATATGTGCGCAATTCCCCATCTCTGCCCTGAATCATTATACGGCGACATTCTGCACCTCTGCTTTCGCTTTGCTTTCCGCCTTGATTTCTTTTTTCGGCTTGTCTTCTGCCTTCTCTTGTGAAGCCTGCGCAGGACGCTGTGCCTTTCCCTTTGTTTCGCTCTTTCTTTCAGGATGATCTGCCGATACATAAGGTGAATACGCATTTATGCCGACAGACTGCTCCTCGCTTACGGTCACAAGATATGACGGCGAAGTTATCTTTTTCTGGCCTACGTTGACGTGGCCATGGACTATGAACTGCCTTGCCTGATCCATGGTGTGAGCCAGGCTTTTCCTGGCAATGACTGTCTGCAGTCTCCTGTTCATAACCTGCTTGAGATCTATGTTAAGTATGTCTTCAATCTTCGCGCCCTTGCTCACCAGTCCCATTGAATAGACCCTGTCAAGCAGTTGCCTTTTTTCAAGCTCTGCCTGCTTGCCCGAAGCGCCTATGATCACTTTTGCCCTCCTCAGCACGTGCCTCAATACGGAATTCATCTTCCATATCTCATTCTTTCTCCTCAGGCCGTACTCCTTCATTATCTCTTTCTCGGCCTGTATCCTCTCGGCGCTCCACGGATGCAGAGGGCCTGAATACTTCTTCTTTTGTTTTTTTGGATCTCCCATTTTTAACCGTTAAGTCTTGCCTGCTTTTATTCCCGGCTTCTTCTTTACTCCCGTGACTTTCCCTTTGTTCTTCCTGAAATTTGACCTTGTCTTCTGCCCCCTTACAGGCAGCCCGAAGGAGTGCCTTATTCCCCTGTAGGACTTTATCTTTTTCATCAGCTTTATGTCATTGTCCTTCACGAAAGTCAGTGTCGTGGTTATGATGTGCCTGTCGGCGTTGTCTTCAGGGTCCTTCCTCCTGTTCAGCAGCCACGCAGGAACTCCGTTCTTTAGGGGGTCGTTCAGGACATTCTCTATTCTCCCGACTTCGTCATCTGTCAGGATTCCCGATTTTTTCGTCCTGTCAATCCCCGTGATGTTGCATATGGCATTTGAGAATGAGAAGCTTACCCCTTTTATAGAATTAAGTGCCTGGCCTATTGACTTTTTGCCGTCAAGGTCGTTGTTTGCGATCCTTATGAAATATTTTGCTTCCTGTTTTTCTTCCATTTTACAAGATGATGATTCTGCCTGATATAATGCCGAGAATTGAGCCTTTGCCTAAAGCGTAAATTGATAAAAATGCCTAACAGATGAGCCCTATTAGGTCTTACCATCGCTCAGCACAAAGTGCCTTACTCGGGCTTATCTTTCAAAGGGTAAAACCCTGATTTATAAAGGTTTCTGATGCAAAATTTGAGTTGTGATATTTGAACGGCAGTTTTAAATAGCCAAATAATTATTGCTCATTTATGATTAAGGGAGGTAAAGGTGGTTCAAAGACTTCAAAATCCGGATTAACTTTTGAGAAGAGAGTAGATTTAAGGTTAGTTCTTCAGGGAATAAAAGGTTACAAAGTAGAAGGAAACGAATTATTTTTCAATGACAAACTTGTGGCTAGGCTATACAAGAAGTTTGATATCTATAAAAAATTCTTACCCAAGCATAAAGTAAATTGGAAATCAAAACTTTCAAAGAAGCTTTTACCAGATGAAACAATATTTGTTTTATCAAACAAGACCTTGTTTATTATTGAAATAAAATTTCAAGAAGTGAGTGGTTCTGTCGATGAAAAACTGCAAACTTGCGATTTCAAAAAGAAACAATATACAAAATTACTTTCCGATACTGATATAGATGTTGAATATGTTTATGTGTTGAATGACTGGTTTAAGAAACCCGAATATGCAGATGTGCTGGATTATATTAAGTCCGTAGGATGCCATTATTTCTTCACAGAAATTCCACTAAAATTTCTAGGATTACAGGAACCATATTAAATCAGGTTAGATTGGGATAATCTTTTTTTTGCAATTGCAAGATATTTATTTTCTTTTTCAATGCCTATAGAGTTTCTGTTAAGCATTTTAGCAACAACAGAAGTAGTGCCGGAACCCACAAAAGGATCTAGAATTAAGTCTTTTTCTTTACTTGAAGCCAAAATAATTCTTCTAAGCAATTCTATTGGCTTCTGTGTTGGATGTTCTCCTGCCCATTTTTCTTTTTTGGGTGTCAATGGAATACTCCATACATTTCTAGTCTGTTTTCCTCTTGGGTTTAACTGATCCTCTATCTTATTTTTTGTGTCTTGATAGTTAAATGTCCACTTAGTCTTAGAATGGTTCTTAACAGCCCAGATTAGGTGCTCACAGCTCTCAGTAAACATTCTGCAAGTAATATTTGGTTGTGCATTAGGTTTGAACCAAACAACACTATTATTTATTTTGAAATCCAAGTGCTGCAAAATAAATCCTAATTGATATATATTATGAAAGGAACCACATACCCAAAAACTGCCCCCATGTTTTAAAACTCTCATACTTTCAGTAATCCATTTTATATTAAAGTCAAAGAATTCATCTTTTGAGAAGATATCCCAAGTCTCCTCTAAGGTAATATGTTTGCTATATTTCCACCCTAACCCTTTTTTCTTTGCTAAACCATATGGCGGATCAGCAAATATTAAATCTATAGATTCCTCAGTAATATTCTTTAGTTCCTCTAGGCAATCCCCTTGGATTAGGTTATGTTTTGTTTGCATTTTAATTTACCTTCTCAATAATCAATTTATCCCCTTTAAGTTCTACATCTAATTCTTCTCCACCTTTCCAGCCTACCCCTCTGATTATCCTATTGGGTATAACAACAATATACTTAAAATATTCCTTATTTCCATAATCACGTCCCTTTTGTTTTATTAGTATCATATTCCTAATTAGATTTCCGATGTTTATAAATATTTCGGTTCCTAAATATAGGTTCCTAAATTTATATTTTAGCACTTAATGTATAAAAACCATAAAAACATTTAAAACCACTGATTGCAATATCAGGCTGTCTGAATATGGAAAAAATAATGGTCGTGCGCTCGAAAGCCTTTAGCGACGAGCAAAGGCTCACGCTCAAGGTAGTTGAGAAATTCCTCAGGGACAAAAAAATAAAGGCAGTATTCTGCGAAAGGGAAGCCCTGAATGCCGCGAATTTTCTTGACTGCAGCCTTGTAATCGCGATTGGCGGCGACGGGACTTTCCTGAGGTCTTCGCATTTCATAATGGACGATACGCCATTGCTCGGGGTGAATGCGGACATCGGGAGCAAGGAAGGTTTTTACATGAGGTGCAGCAGGTACGATTTCGATAAAAAGATGTCCCTTTTCCTGAAAGGGAAATATTCCATAATGAAGCTGCTGAGGCTCGAGGCTTCGATAAACAGGAAAAAGGTTGAAGAGCTCGCGCTGAATGAATACTACATGGGAGCCGGCAAGGGCTACATCACATCAAGGTATGTCCTGCAGGTGGATTCCTCAAAAGAAAGGCAGAGAAGCAGCGGGGTTATTGCCGCGACTCCCACTGGATTGAATGCCTGGGCCAAATCCATTGGCGTAAATCTTGGCATTGCAGGCAGCCGGTTTGCCTATGCCGTCAGGGAGCCTTATGAAGGAAGAATATCTGGCAGCTACAGGCTCAAATCAGGCATAATCGGCAGGAATTCCGCTATAAAGGTCAGGCCTGAAATGAACGGCTTCATACTGGTCGCCGATTCAGTGGGAAAAGAGCACCCTCTTGATTATGGGGATACTGCCTCGATAAGGGCTTCTGATAAATATTTAAGCGCTGTGGATTTCCTCGAGTGACCGGTGCCTACTTTGAGAAAAACAAGATTGACATGGATCAACGGAAAAATTACCGAATCAGGGGATGCTAAGATAAGCATACTCAGCCATTCGCTTCATTACGGCTCTGGAATTTTTGAGGGCATAAGATTCTATGCTGCAGAGCGCGGCCCTGCCATATTCAGGCTAAGAGAGCACATTGACAGGCTTTTCAGGGGCGCCGAAAAAATAGGCATGGCGCCTGAATATTCCAAGCAGGACGCAATTGCCGCAATAAAAAAACTGGTGATGTCAAGCGGCCTTGGCAGCGGCTACATCAGGCCGATATTTTTCTACGGCGAAGGCCCTATGCAGGTAATCCCTAAAAATGTCCCTTCCAGTCTTGCCATATCAGTATGGCCTTTGGATTCCTATCTAAAATCCGGTTCTGTCAGGGTTGCCGTGTCAGGATACACAAGGCCGGATTGCAATGCAACTGACACCAATGTGAAGCTCAGCGGCAATTATTCAAGCTCAGTGTTGGCAGGCCTTGAAGCCGTGCGTAATGGTTTTCACGAGGCCCTGATGCTGGACTCAAGGGGATTCATAGCAGAGGGGACTGCCCAGAACATATTTTTTGCAGGCGGCGAAAATGAAAATATCATCTGCACTCCAAAGCCAGGAAGCATACTGCCCGGCATAACCCGTGATTCAGTGATCACAATTGCCAAAGATCTGAAATTTAAAGTCTTGGAGCAGGGCTTGAGGATTCGCGGCATTGGCAAATTTTCAGAGAGCTTCTTTTCCGGCACAGCGACTGGCATAGCGCCCATTTCACGGATAGGCGATGTCACATTCCGCGGCAGCCGTGGGCATATAACAAAAAAACTGAAATCCGAATTCATTGACGCGGTCCACGGCAGGATCGGGAAGTACGGCAGATGGCTCACTTATGTATAGGAATGCTATAATAGATGAAAAATGAAAATAAAAGAAATGAGCGAAACCGAAATCATCGAAATGATAAGGAGAAAAGTTAAAGTTAAAATTAGTAATGTTAAAATTGGAATAGGCGACGACTGCGCGGTGCTGGAACATTCAAGAACCGAGTATCTTCTTGCAAAGACGTGCACGCTTGTCAACAATGTCCATTTTTCGCTGGAATATTTCACGCCGGAGCAGGTTGGCATGAAGGCAGTGGAAAGCGCTGTCAGCGACATAGCGGCCATGGGCGGCATTCCTGATTACTGCTTAGCAGCCATCGGCATCCCCCCTGACTTTGATTCAAATTTTGGTTGGCAGAAATTCCGGCAATACCAATAACAATAATAACAATTGATAAAACGATAACCGAACTGCTTATCTTTTTCCTGGATCTTAATAAAATCAGGCCGGCTAAAAATAAAAGAACGATTGGAGAAATATGCGAAAGAACTCAAAATTAATGAAGAGTTGCTCCACCGGTCATTGAATGAAGGAGCGTCCGGCGGAGAAAAGAA
>JACOZO010000127.1 GCA_016181325.1 Candidatus Woesearchaeota archaeon
GCCTTTGTCATAGGAAGCAGGGAAATTGCAGATAATTACAGGAAATACCACAAATATCTGTGGAACAATGTTGCAAAAGTTTAAGAACCAATTTAAATCCTTCAATATATGATCCAAAAAATCAAATCACTATTTGAAATCGAGGAAAAAATCACTGAAATAAACAATAAAATAAGCGACAATAACATAAAAATAAACGAATTGAAGTCCAATATTGGAGATTTCAAAAATAAATTTTCCGAAGTCAAGACTGCACAGGACGAACTGCTGAAAAATCTTAAAGATAACGTTGACCTGATCAAAAACACCAGAAGCGACTTTGAAAAAGAACTGTACGAGTTCAACCTCATAAAATCCCAGACGCAGAGGAAGATACTTGAGAAGTTCGAGGAAGAGCTGCAAAAAGACCTTCAGCTGAACAGGGAAAAGCTGAGCAGCGATGTGAATTCTTATCTTGAGATGAGGAAAAAGCTTGATGGAGTCATCACAAATGTTGCCCTGACAAAAGACGAGATAATCAAGCTGCTTGACATCAGCAGGAGCATAAAAAAGGAGGATTTCGAGCTCACAAAGTTCGCAAGGCACCTCATCGAGATGGACAGGGACAAGCTCGAGCTGATGAGGAAGATTGATTCCCTGGAAAGGCTGGTTTCGAAGATGAGGAGAATCAACAGGTAATTATTTAAATCAATTCTAAATCCCGCATGTGGCTAAAATGGACAAGTCGCAAAACTACGAGGTAAAGGACATAAAGCTGGCAGGCCAGGGAAAATTGAACCTTGAGATAGCGGAGTCAAGGATGCATGCCCTGATGAAGATCAGGGAAAAGTTTTCCAAAGAAAAGCCGCTTAAAGGCGTAAGGATAGGCATGGCGCTGCACGTGACAAAAGAGACTGGAGTTCTTGTGAAGGTCTTGATTGCAGGAGGCGCTGAAGTCGCAATCACCGGATGCAATCCTCTGAGCACGCAGGATGATGTTGCAGCTGCATTGGCAGAGGAAGGCATCAGGGTCTGGGCTTACAAGGGAGAGACCAAGGAGGATTATTACAGGTACCTGGATTACATCATTGCATTCAAACCGAACATCACGATTGACGACGGCTGCGACTTGGTCAGCGAGATACACAAGAAGCACCAGCATCTCATCAAGGACATAATAGCAGGCTGCGAGGAAACAACCACTGGCGTAATCAGGCTGAAGGCGATGGAAAGGGACAATGCGTTGAAATATCCCATGATTGCCGTGAATGACAACAAGACAAAGCATTTATTGGATAATTTTTATGGGACGGGCCAGTCAACTCTTGACGGCATTCTGAGGGCAACGAACATCCTTTTCGCGGGCAAGAACGTGGTTGTCTGCGGCTACGGAAGCTGCGGAAAAGGCGTTTCATTGAGGGCCAAAGGGATGGGCTCGAATGTTATTGTCACGGAAGTTGACGCGTTCAGGGCGCTGCAGGCCTCGCTGGACGGCTTCAGGGTCATGCCCATAAAAGATGCTGCAAGGATCGGCGATATTTTCATAACAGTCACCGGCAACAAGAATGTCATAGACGTCGAGCACATAAAGCTGATGAAAGACGGCGTTGTCCTGGCAAATTCCGGCCATTTTGATGCGGAAATAAACGTCAATGGGCTCAGGAAAATCGCAAAGGAGAGGAGAGTAAGGCCTTTCCTTGACGAATTCACCATTAATGGCAGGAAGATTTATCTTGTCGGAGAAGGCCGTCTTGCAAACCTTGCCGCTGCCGAGGGCCATCCGAGCGAAGTCATGTCGACTAGCTTCTGCGGGCAGGCACTGGCCTGCGAGTATGCGGTAAATCACAAGGGCAAGCTGCCGATAGAAGTCATACAGCTCCCCGAGGATATTGACAACGCAATTTCCCTGCACCAGCTTGAGGCAATGGGCATAAAGATAGACTCTCTTACTGAAGAGCAGAAAAAATACCTTTCATCCTGGCAGGAAGGCACATAAGCGTCACTAATCGAATAGAATTTTTATTTTTGCTGTCTAAATCTTATCCTGTTTTTCCACTAGGGAAAACGGCGTCTGGTCCACAAGCACCTTCACTCCGCCCTTTCCTATGTTGATGGGATAAATGTCAAGGCTGTGCTCCTGCCCCCTCATTTTTGCCACAGTCATGACCCTTTCAAAATAAGAGCCTTTCCTTACCCTTGTTAGTACTATGAACCCTTCAAACACAAAATCAACCATGTCATACCTCAGGTTGTCAAGGTCAGTGAGGCTCTTTTCAGACACCGCAAGGAAAGTGACTCCTGCTTTCTTGAGCTGCCCCATGAACATCAGGATGTGCCTCCTGTATTCCATCACATGGCTGTTGTATTTCGGATAAAGATACTCGAAAAATATTGTCGAATCCAGGGCAACTCTCTTGACATTGTATTTTCTGATAGCATCGAGAAGCCCTTTCATTGACATTATGCCACCCCTTAATGTCGAGATCGGCTTCTGTATGAAGAAAATCTTTTTCTGCTTCTCCAACGACATCAAGTCCATGCCAAGGTTCTGCGCATAATTCTGGAGGTCATCCATGTCTTCCTCGGTTGTTATGTATATCCCGTTTTCCCCATAGTCCTTTGCCCCATTATATATGAACTGCAGCGCCATTATGGTCTTGCCGGTGCCAGGGGCGCCTGTAACCACAATGGCAGAATTCTTCCTCAAACCCCCCTTCAGTATCTTGTCCAGCCCTTCAACGCCTGTTTTTATGTATTCTATTGCCATTGGTTTATCTTAGCCCTTTATTTACTTGTATAAAAACGTTGCGGAAACGTGAGTTCCAAATCGCTCATTTCTCCCTTAAAGCGGCAACAGCCATGTAAATCGAGCACTGTGGCGAGACTAGATCTGCCGCAATAAAGGAAAATAAGAACAAAAAGAATCAAGGAAATAAAAATAAAGTTGTTAAAAATGCCATTAAATCATGTTTTAGTCTCGATACCCTCTATTTTTCAATTTTATATCCAACTAATCCGAAAGGTTTATATTGGCTTTTAAGGATAGCATTCACAAAAAAGCGGTGTTTTATGCCTGACGTAAGGGATTCTTTCAAGAAAGCAGTTCAGAACCTGAAGGATTACATAGTACTCGTGACTGTGGACGCGAAGAAATACCAGGAAACAAACCTCCAGATCCTGAAGTTTCTGGTTTCAGAGAGGCACACGCCCGGCGTGTACGTGACCCTAAACAAGCCCTATGACATAATGCGCAGGACAATGGAAGCCAGCGGCATTGACACAAGGCTCATAATATTCATAGACACGGTCACTCAATTGGAAGGCGGCACGCTCAGGAAGCTGGACAACTGCCTCCTCATAGGCAGCCCGGAGAAGCTGAGTGACATTTCCGTGGCAATGGACCAGGCAATCAACTCACTGCCGAAGGAAAAGCGATTCTTATTCTTTGACTCATTGAACACCCTTGCCATATTCAACAGCCCTGCAATAGTTGCAAGATTCGTCCACTTTTTGACAGTAAAGATGAGGGAATGGAAGATAAGCGGTGTCATAATATCGCTTGAGAGGGACATAGACCGGAAGGTGCTGGATGAGCTCACTCAGCTGTGCGATTCTCGTCTGGATTTTGGAGGTGCAGGATAAATGGTATATCTGGGAATTATAAGCATAACAACAGTTGTCTTCGGCATAGCATCGCTGATGCTGATCTCAAGGGCCAGGAAAAAGCTGTCCGAAGGCTCGCTGAAGAGGTATCTTGACAATTTTGCCCTCTGCATGGCATTCATAGTGATATTCTCAATATGGCAGACCATCAGGATTCTGTTCCATTTCCCGGTTAATGTGGAGAACCTGCTTGAATATCCCGAATATTTTTTCCTGATATTTGCATATGCAGCCTTCATCATAACCTCTTACAGGATTGTGAGGATTAGCCATGAATTTGGCTTCAAGGAGGACGGAAAGCGCATCAGGGAGCTTATCATCAGGAAAAGCAGGCGACGATGAAGAGATCACAGGCGGGAATAGAGTATCTGATGATAATAGGCTTTGTTACGCTCATTACCATCCCGCTTATCATAATCTATTTCACGTCAGTCCAGGACACTGGGGATGAGATAAACAGCAGGCAGGCGCTTAACATAGCAAGGAAAATAGCCGACGCTTCCGAATCAGTTTATTTTCTGGGCGAGCCTTCCCAGACCACCATTAAGGCATACATACCGCCAAACGTGCATAACGCGACATTGAACGGCAGGGAGGTAATGTACGTTGTCAGGACCCGCTACGGATTGTCGGAGCTTGTGCAGATTTCTTCCGTCAACATGACAGGATCTCTCCCAATCAATCAGGGAATCCACTCGATAGCCTTGAAGGCGCAGTCAAACGGCGTCACAATATCCTACACCTGAAACCGGGATTATCATGGAAAACAAGTCGCAGACATCTATTGAGTTCATGATTTTCGTAGGCCTGGCTTTCATGCTGGTGTTCTTCATCACACTGCACCAGCTGTCAGGCACAAGGCAGGTGTATGTGGAAAAGGAATCCTCGCTGGTCTATGACCTTGCCATGGGCCTCCAGGAGGAAATTCGGATGGCATCAGTTTCCGAAGAAGGGTATGCCAGGAATTTTTCCATACCAAGCAGGCTTGAGAATTTTGATTTTGAGCTGAGCATGGCGCAGGAATTCCTTACTGTCACCGGCAACAATACATTTTACTCAGTCAGGATACCCAATGCTACAGGAACCCTTGTCAAGGGCAGCAACATCATAATGAACAAAGGGGGTGCGCTCTATCTCAACCCGTAAAATGGCAAAAGGGAAGGATGCCCAGATATGGTATCCCGATTTCATAATCGGCCTGATGATATTCATCATAACCCTTGCAACTTATTATTACTACTCTTCAAATGCCCCTTCCAATGACGATTCCTCCCTGGAAAACATATTGGGGGACGCCAACACGGTGTCTTCATACCTTGCAGGCCCCGGCTATCCGCTGAACTGGAGCTCCGCTGATGTCATGATACTGGGGCTTACCGACGGCAGCGGCAGGATTGTCGGTTCAAAGCTTTCATCCCTTGACGGCCTGCAGTACAGCGGGGCGCGCTCCTTGCTCAACACAAAATTCGATTTTTTCCTCTATTTCACGGACAAATCCGGCTGCCTTATCAGGTTCATGTCTTCCGGGGAGAATTACGGCTTCGGCCATCCCGATGCGGAGCTTGATGAAATAGGCGGCTCCGGATCATGTGCCGTTTCCGGCGCAAAGAGCATGGTGCTGAACCTGTCCGAAATAGCCCCTGAAAAGGTCGTGAAGGTCGAGAGGCTTGTGATACTGAATTCAACAGTGAGCAGGATGGTGCTGCATGAATGGAGATAGGCAGCGTTCAAAATTGAGGTTAGCAGCCTTGAGGTCGAGCCTTATTGCAAATCACATAAAAAGAGGTCGAGGGGTTGCTCCCTACGGGACACGACCGATACATTCGTTATATAATCACAAGGCGAGAAGCTGCTAACCCGAGCGAAGCGAGTTTTGAACGCTGTCGGCAGCAATCCGATAAAAACACAAAAATGGCAAAAGCAAGAAAATCAGTGTATTTCACTATTGACGCCCTTTTGAGCGCCAGCCTCCTTGCAATAGGCGTCCTGCTGCTGTCTTCCTCTTACATAAGCGAGACCACGCCGCCTTCAAACAACTATTTTGCCGGCGATTTCCTGGCGGTCCTTTCAAACCTGAAGGTCCGCGAGGCAAACAGTTCCTCGATTTCTGAGATGATAGTCTCCGGGGACATAACCAAGCTCAATAACTCTATTCTCGAGCAGATAGGGGAGCTTTGGGCTGAGGGAAACGAGGCAGAGGCCAGGAACATCACTCAGGAATTCATCGGGCTTTATCTCCCTGAAAACATAGGGATAGGATTTTACATTGATGATGAGCCGGTCTACGTCAGGGAAAAAACCAATTATAATTCAGTCACAAGCAGGAGGCGCCTTGTCTCCGGAATCCAGAAGAACAGGACAACAGACGGCTTTGTGGCAAGGGCGATAGCTATCAGGACAAGAAAGAACAATTCATTGGTCGTGCCCGGCGATGTTATCACCAGCGCAGTTGAAAAATCCCCGTCCGGCAACAACCAAAACCAGGTCAACATAACCTATGATGTGTACATACCGGACAACACCACGCTTCTGGGCTCAAGATGGTTCATCGAGGCTGCATGGTCCGGGATAAGGTTTGACGCCTACCTGAACGGCCAGTTTGTTGGCTCCTCCTCGCCGAGCGACAACGGGCAGAAGAACTTCAACGACCTCAATGCATACCTTGGAAAAGGCCACAATAACGCGAGCGTATTGTTCAAGTTCGGCAACGCCAACAATCCGGAAGGCGGCGATGACGGCGCCAGCCATTTCGTGGTGAACTACACGACAACAGCCGTGAATACTCTGGGAAACCTGAACAAGAAATACCTTGCCCTGGTGAACTCAAACGCGTCTGTGAGGTACAAGAAGCCGATATTTGTCGCCGGGAATATAAATTCAATCAATATCTACCTGAACGTCACTGCGCAAAATGTTTCTTTGAATTACACCCTTGACGGCAATAATTATTTCATCTCCAAGAAGAATGCAAGCTCAGGCAACCTGACATGGTCTAATGACGAGATAGTGAGTGCCCTGGCAAGCAACGGCCATTCATTGAGCAGCCTCAACAACAAGTATTTCTGGTTTGTATTTGATATTGATACATATAATGCCAGGGAAACAAAAGGCCCGGGCAGGCAGGTGCGCAAGAATTCCTACGTGGAAATAGACGCCACTTCCACAATAGGCAATATCTACGGCATGATAGATGTCACGAAGCTCGTCCCTGTCTACTCCTACCAGACGCAGTGCAGCGGCGGATTCTCTGATTTTTACAGGAATTTGAGCTGGAGGTTTAATGTTTCGAATTATACCATTCCTTTCATGACAGACTCCCAGCTTGCCTGGCTATACCTTACAGGCACTGACCCGTCGCAAGTGGCAAAAGCGAACCAGAATGTCCTGTACCAGCATCCTGCAAGCCCGCTCATCAGGGAATTTGCGAGATTCGGATACACGAATGAGGGCTCTTATTTTGTCAATGGGATTAATAACTACTCGCTGGTCTTTGGATCAGGATACTGCATAGACCCGAGATATTCCCTTGTGACCCATACATTCCTCCTGAATAATTTTGTCGGCTACGGCGGCACCTTCAGCTCATTGGCAGGGGCGAAAGACGATGCAGAGCAAAGGCTCGATGACAAGCTCGGGGACTTTGTCAATGCCGTGGAGATAAGCAGCGATGTCATAGTGCTGAGCAGGATCCCCAGCATGTGGGGCCCGTCTGTCATGGAGATAAGGATATGGCAGTGACCAATTGTCTTGGAAAAAAAGGTATAATATACACTTTGATGGCAATAATACTTGTGATGGTCTCTATATTCATGTTCTCCCTCCAGACATCGCCCAAGCTCAAGGATGATGCTGCCGTGGCCGGGACCAGGGTTGCCACAATGAATGATTTCATGAAGGACATCCAGAAGGATCTGGTGAGGGGCATGACAATAGCAGGCTACCGCTCACTGCTCTCAGTCATAGCGTACGAGACTGAAAACGGCGCGTTTGTGGATGATTCAAAAGCCGCGTTCTCTGAGGCATTCTTCAACAGCACCGTCAATGCCACTCCAATGGCAGTCATGCAGAATGCCTCGTTCACGAACTGGACTACCAAGATCAAGACGCAGGCCGCAAAGATAGGCATAAGCGTTGACTTCAATGTCCTGAGCCTCTCGGTTGAGCATTATGACCCGTGGACAATCTCCCTCAACATCACCGTCAACATAAACATGAGCGATTCATCCAGGATTGCATCATGGAATGCCACGAGAAACCTCACAGCCCTACTGAGCATAAAGGGGATGGAAGACCCGGTTTATATCATAAAGACAAACGGCCTTATACCCAACGTAGTCGCGGAAACCGACGTGGATTTCTCGACAACAGCCAACCTGGTCAGGCATATAAACCAGTCTTTTTACATAGCTTCTTCCACCGCACCGAGCTACCTCATGAGGCTGCAGGGCAATATGGCTGCCTCTGAAAACGGCATCGAGAGCATAGTCAACCTCAACGAGATCTCCCAGCAGGGCATCTTAACTTTGGCAAGGAGCAATGTTGACTACATCTACTTCGGCAACCAGAGCCACACCAACTGCATAATCAACCAGACATTGGAGACTGAATACATCTGGTTCAGGCTCGACAGCGGCAGTGAGCCTTTGAATCATATTGATAACTATAATGTTATTTGCAAGGTTTGAGTATCTGCATGCGAACTTCTTCGGGGATAAAAATTCAATCCGTCGCCTTTGAGGCGACCAAATTAGACTCGGCTAAATTTTTACTGCCAAGAAAATTTTGCCTCGAACCCATTGCAATAATCTATAAATGGGCGAGGCGGAGCGCTATGGCAGGGAAGCGACGCCTCGCGCTAGAATTTGCCGGAGGCGGATTGAAGATAAATTCAATAATAAAATCTGTAGAAGCGAGGGAAGTTATGACGGGGGGCTGACGATCAAATTTTATATAATACATAGAGGAATAAAAATATAATAGCCAAGGAAATTCCTAAAATTTGGAAAACTTTAATATAGATTTTCCAAATCTTTTTCATCTTTTTAACATTATTATCTAATTCTCTATCTTTCAGTTTCACAATATAGGTCGTGTCCAAATAGTTAGATCATAGATAGAAATATGAGAATGGAATTTTTTTATTCGAAGCAATTTTTCTAATGCGTGATTTTATTTTAAAAAATAAGAAATAGAAATAAATCCCTAAGCAAATTCCTAGCGCAAATAGGATAATAAATACACTTGCAAGAAACATTATAACGTAAATTATTATAGAGAACTTTGAAAAACTCTGCGTTTAATAATTTTTCTTATATTTATTTCTCGTCGAAAACATAACATATAAATACTAGTTTGTCGTCTATAAATA
>JACOZO010000128.1 GCA_016181325.1 Candidatus Woesearchaeota archaeon
CTCATCAAGATAGAGGATCTTGCCTCCAACAAGATGCTGATTGAGCAGGACAGCACCACCGGCCAGTTTGCGGGCAAGCTTTTCTCGGAATACGGCTCCTTCAAGATTCCCCACACGATTGAGAAGATGAAGGACGGGCTGTTCTACATCACTTTCACGAGGGTCAAGAAAATACCCATCATTGTCATAATCAAGGCCCTCGGCCTCCTGAAGGATGATGAGATCGCAAGGTTCATTTCCTCGGCAAGGCAGTACGACGAGGTTGTGATCAATCTGCTTGAGTTTGTCAGCATAAAGAGCCAGGACGAGGCGCTTGACTATGTCGCCAAGAAAATAGGGATTACGCAGTCAAAGGAAGTCAGGATTGAGAGGACAAGGGAGATACTTGACAAGTACCTGCTTCCGAATCTGGGAGTGTCAGAGGCTAACAGGATAACCAAGGCATATAATCTATGCAAGCTGCTGAAAAGGTACATGGGCGCTATGAGCGGCGAGATAGGGACTGATGACAAGGACCATTACATGAACAAGAGGCTGAAGATGAGCGGCGACCTGCTCGCAGACCTTGTGAGGCTCAATCTTAAGGTGCTTATAGGCGACCTTCTTTACAATTTCCAGAGAACTGTCAAAAGAGGCAAGTTCCCATCAATAAAGAACATGATAAGGGACAAGCTGCTTACCCAGAGGATATATTCATCAATGGCTACAGGCGTGTGGGTCGGCGGCAGGAAGGGAATAAGCCAGAGGATTCAGAGGCTCAACAACCTCGAGACGTTGTCGCACCTGCAGAGGGTGGTCAGCCCATTGAGCGCGGAGCAGGAGAATTTCGAGGCCCGCGAGCTGCATCCCACGCATTTAGGCAGGTTGTGCCCCATTGAGACACCTGAAGGAACCAACATCGGGCTCAGGAAGAACCTCTCATTGATGTGCGGCGTCTCCAATGATTCAGGCAAGGATGATGCCCTCAAGTCGCTGAAGAACATGGGGCTTAAGCTGGTGGCATGAAAATGGAAGCTGAAGTGTATCTGAACAATGAATATGTCGGCACTGTCGACGAGCCTTTGGAATTCGTCAGCCGCATCAGGGAAGAGAGAAGGCTTGGCAGCATAACCAGCAACCTAAACATACATTATATCGAAAAATCAAATGAAGTCTATATCGAATGCTCAAAGGGCAGGGCAAGAAGGCCGCTTATTATCGTTAAGGACGGCATCCCGCTCCTCACTGAAAAGCACATCAAGCAGCTGGAGAAGAATGAGATATCGTGGTCGGACCTTGTCAAGCAGGGCGTCATCGAATATCTTGACGCGATGGAGGAGGAAAGCGCATTGGTGGCATTCTATGAAAATGAACTGACGCCCAAGCATACCCACCTGGAGATCATGCCATTGGCTATCCTGGGCTACTGCACTTCCCTTGTCCCGTACGGCAATTTCAACCAGTCCACAAGGCTGAATGCAGGCTCAAAGAACCAGAAGCAGGCGCTTGGCTTCTATGCCTCTAATTTTTCCGTGAGGATGGACATGGACGTCAACATACTTCATTATCCTCAGATGCCTGTTGTCCAGACCATAATGCATGACATATCAGGATACAGCAAGCATCCTGCCGGCCAGAACATTGTCGTTGCAATAATGAGCTACAAGGGCTACAACATGGAGGACGCAATCATACTCAACAGGGGCTCCATTGAAAGGGGCTTCGGAAGGTCAACTTACTATAGGCCGAGCATTGCAGAGGAGCTGAGATATGCAGGCGGCCTGATGGACGAGGTCTGCATCCCGAACAAGGACATCAAGGGATACAAGACCGAGAAGGACTACAGGCTTCTGGAAGATGACGGCGTTATTTTTGTCGAGGCGAAAGTGAAGGAAGGCGACGTCGTGATAGGCAAGACATCCCCCCCAAGGTTCCTCAGCTCGATGGAGGACTACAGCCTTGCCTCTAACATCAGGAGGGAAAGCTCGATAAACCTTCAGCACGGCGAGGAAGGCGTGATTGATTTTGTATTATTGACAGAGAATGAGGAAGGGAACAAATTATTCGAAGTGAGGATAAGGGACCAGAGGATTCCTGAAGTCGGGGATAAATTCACAAGCAGGCACGGCCAGAAGGGAGTCATTGGGCTTATTGTGCCGCAGAATGATATGCCGTTCTCCGCGTCAGGCATTGTTCCGGATCTGATATTCTCGCCTCACGGCATACCATCAAGGATGACCATCGCGCATCTTATCGAAATGCTCGCAGGCAAGACAGGGGCATTGGCCGGAAGGTACATAAACGGCACGACTTTTGATGCCGAGCCCGAGGAAAGGCTGAGAAAAGAATTGTTATCGCTTGGATTCAATGAAAGCGGCGTTGAGACGATGTACAACGGCGAGACCGGAGAGGAATATCAGGCAAAGATATTCATCGGCAACATGTACTACCTGAAGCTGAAGCACATGGTGGCCAACAAGATACACTCAAGGGCGCGCGGTCCGATACAGCTGCTTACAAGGCAGCCTACGGAAGGGCGTGCAAAGGAAGGGGGCTTAAGGCTCGGAGAGATGGAGAAGGACACCTTCGTTGCGCACGGCGCTGCATTGCTGCTCAAGGAAAGGTTTGACAGCGACAGGACGATTGTGCCCGTATGCGAGGCGTGCGGGATCATAGCGATAAGGGACGAGTACAGGAACAAGTCTTACTGCCCGATTTGCGGCGACAACACCACTGTCAGCGAGATTGAGCTGAGCTACGCATTCAAGCTCATGCTTGACGAGCTAAAGTCGCTGGGCATTTATCCGAAACTGGAGCTTGAGGGCAAGTATTAGGTAATGATATCCATGATGTTCAATTAACGGCGGTCAAGTTAAAAATGGCAGACGAAGAAACAGTGAAGGAAGAAGTGAAAATTGATGATGTGAAAGAGCCTAAGCCTGTTGAAAGGATCGAGCCCGACGACCATTATATCTCAAAGCATGTCAGGAGCATAGTCTTTTCCGTACTGTCTCCCAAGATGATAAAGAAGATGGCATGCGCGAAGATAGTCACACCTGAGCTGTATGACAAGGAAGGATACCCAGTTGACGGCGGCTTGATGGACATAAGGCTTGGAGTCATTGATCCTGGATTAAGGTGCAAGACATGCGGGCTCAAGCTTAAGGAATGCATAGGGCATTTCGGCTACATAGAGCTGGCAAGGCCGATCATACATATAAAATTCATAGGCATCATACATAATCTCCTGAAGTGCGTCTGCAGGGAATGCGGCAGGATACTCATTCCGGACAATAAGATAAGCAAGACAAAGGAGGTGCTTGATGCCGTCGAGAAGGAAGGCAGCGTCGAAGATAGGAGGAAAAAGCTGAAGGAAATAATCGCAAACCTAAAGACGGTCAACAGGTGCCCTCACTGCAAGGCAAAGCAGCTGAAGATTTCCCTTGACAAGCCTACCACATTCATGGAAGAGGACAGCAGGATCAGCCCGATTGAGGTGAGGGCAAGGCTTGAGAAGATATCCAACAGCGATGCCGAGCTGTTCGGGCTGAAGGTCATGCACATCAGGCCGGAGTCCATGGTCCTGACATTGCTGCCTATCCCACCTGTCACTATGCGTCCCAGCATCACTCTCGAGTCAGGCGAAAGAAGCGAGGATGACCTGACGCACAAGCTTGGTGACATCGTAAGGATCAACCAGAGGCTGTTCGAGAACATAAATGCAGGAGCGCCTGAAATCATAGTTGAAGACTTATGGGACCTTTTGCAGTATCACGTCACGACTTATTTCGACAACAGCGTGGCGCAGCTTCCGCCGGCAAGGCACAGGAGCGGCCAGCCGCTGAAGACGCTCACTGAAAGGATAAAGAGCAAGGAAGGCAGGATAAGGCACAACCTGGCCGGAAAAAGGACGAATTTCTCTGCAAGGACAGTCATAAGCCCTGACCCGATGATGGAGCTCAATGAAGTAGGCATCCCAAAGATAATCGCGATGAAGCTCACTGTTCCTGAGCGCGTGAATGAATGGAACATGAATTACATCAAGAAGTTCGTCGAGAACGGGCCGGAAAAATACCCTGGCGCAAATTACATAATAAGGCCTGACGGCAAGAAGAAGAAAATAACGGACGAGACGAAAGAGGCCTCTCTTGAGGAGCTGCAGCCAGGCTATGTGATAGAAAGGCACCTGATGGACGGCGACATAACCATATTCAACAGGCAGCCGAGCCTTCACAGGATGTCGATGATGTGCCATAGGGCAAAGATACTTCCCGGAAGGACTTTGAGGCTGAACCCAAGCGTATGCAACCCTTACAACGCCGATTTTGACGGCGACGAGATGAACCTCCATATACCGCAGACAGAGGAGGCCAGGATAGAGGCCGAGATACTGATGGAAGTCCAGACCCAGCTCATTTCGCTGAGATACGGGCTGAGCGTCATAGGATGCGTGCAGGACTCCATCTCGGGAAATTACACACTCACAAATGACTTTGAGATGAGCAGGCAGGAAGCCATTGATGTTCTCAGCGCAGTCGGCATAACTGATTTTTCAAAGCTGCCCAAAAAAGCCATGGTCAACGGCAAGGATGTTTTCAGCGTGCTGCTTCCCAATGATTTTGACTATGAGGGCCACTCAAGGCTCTTCGACCCATCAAAGGAGACTAATGACAAGGATGCCTATGTCGTCATAGAAAAAGGCAGGCTTGTCAGTGGAGTCATGGACAAGGCCAGCCTTGGCGAGGAATCAGGCCATATGCTGAGGGCAATCCACCAGAAATACGGCAAGGATTTCACGATAAAGCTGCTGCAGATGCTGTTCAGGCTTGGCATAGAGGTCCTGTTGAGGACAGGATTCACTTCAGGCCTTGGAGACACGGACTTGCCTGAAGACGCAAGGGCAAAGATAAAGGACACACTTGACAAGGCGAATAAGGATGTAAACGGCCTTATAGATTCGTACAAGGAAAACAGGCTGGAAATACTGCCTGGCAAGACTGCGCTTGAAACCCTCGAGCTCAGGATACTTGAAGTCCTCAACAAGGCGAGGAACGAGACTGGAGTGCTCGTGTCAAAGTTCGCCGACCAGAGCTCCAATACGATGATAATGGCAAAATCCGGCGCAAGGGGCAATCTCCTGAATCTTGCCCAGATGGCTGCATGCGTGGGCCAGCAGGCTATGAGGGGCAGAAGGATAGACAAGGGATATTTCGAAAGGACATTGTCATGCTATTCCAAGGGAGACCTGAATCCCGATGCAAGGGGATTCATAGCCAATGGCTTCAAGTCGGGATTGACCCCTCAGGAATTTTTCTTCGGCTCAATGACAGGCCGTGACTCGCTGATGGATACTGCGCTCAGGACGCCGAAGAGCGGCTATCTGTACAGGAGGCTTTCAAACGCCATGCAGGATCTCAAGGTGGAATATGACAGCACTGTCAGGGACGCATCCTCAAGGATCATCCAGTTTTCATACGGCGAAGACGGAATTGACGTTTCAAAATCAGAGAATGGCACTATCAACATAAAGAGGATAGTCAAGACCCACTCATAGGTTTAGACATAGTATATAATGAAGGTGTAAAATGGAAGAAGAGCTGTTTAAGGAATACCAGTCAAGATTGCCCAGGAAACTAATAGATGATATCAGGGACAATGTGCCTAAGAGCATAAGCGCAGCCAAGCTGAAGAAGGTGCTTGAGGCCGCTTCTGAGGAATATGCCGCGGCTCTCGTGAACCCTGGCGAAGCTGTAGGCGTAATCTCAGCAGAATCCATAGGCGAGCCGGGCACCCAGATGACATTGAATACGTTCCACTTCGCAGGCGTTGCTGAGATGAACGTCACCATGGGCCTGCCAAGAATCATTGAGATACTTGACGGCAGAAAGGAGCTTGATACTCCTATGATGGAAATATACCTGAACAAGGCAATGGCCAAGGGCAAAGATATCGAGGAGCTGAGGCGATTCGCGCTTGCGCTGAAGGAGACCAGGCTGCAGGATTTTGTCACGGAATTTTCAATCAATATTACGGACCTTACAGTGATAGTCAAGCTGGACAAGGGCAAGATGAAGGATCTTGGCCTGACCAATTCCAAAATAATTGAAGCAATATCAAAGCAGACAAAAATGCTCAATATAAAGGATGACGGCGATTCGCTTGTTGTCAAGAGCAAGTCCAAGGATGACACCTTCAATGAGGTCTACAAGATCAAGGAGAAGATAAGGGGGCTCCACATCAAGGGCATAAAGGGAATAACCCAGGTACTGCCGGTCAAAAGGAATGACGAATTTATAATTGTGACTGCCGGCTCTAACATGGCTGATGTGCTGAAGCTGGAGGAAGTAGACAGCTACAGGACTACAACCAACAACATATTTGAGATTGAGCAGGTCCTTGGCATCGAGGCTGCTAGGGAAGCCATAGTGAGGGAAGTCTACAAGGTCATAGAGAGCCAGGGCCTTAACGTAGATGTAAGGCACATAATGCTGGTTGCCGACACGATGTGCGTCAGCGGCACTGTCAAGGGGATAACCAGGTATGGCGTTGTCAGCGAGAAGTCCAGCGTGCTTGCAAGGGCTTCCTTTGAGACGCCTATCAAGAACATAATCAATGCAGCCCTTGTCGGGGAAGTTGACGAGCTCAATTCAGTCGTCGAGAACGCGATGCTGAACCAGGTGATACCGATAGGCACCGGGCTTCCGAGGCTTGTGGTGAGGCAGCCTTCTGGCAAAAAACAATAAATCGTGAAAAATGGCAAAGCAGACAAGCTCTTCGGAAATAAAGAAAATCCTGAAATCAGGCAATGTGATATTAGGCACCCAGAGGACTTTGAAGAGCCTCAGGCTGGGCGGGATCGGAAAAGTGCTCATGTCGTCAAACTGCCCCGCCTCTGTCGAGAAATCGGTAATGCATTATTCGGCCCTGAGCGGCTCTGAAACTGAAAGGCTGAAGTACACTAATGAAGAGCTTGGTGTCATATGCAAGAAGCCGTTTTCCATCTCAGTATTGGGAATTCTTAAGGTGTAAGAGTGAATAAGATAAAATACAACCTTGACCTGATCAAGATAATGTCCTTGTTTGAGTCCGCCACAGGGGCAAAGCTCAAGGACGCCATTGACGGCGAATCCCTCATCTTTGTCGTGGAAGAAAGTGAAATGGGCAGGGCGATAGGCAGGAACGGCTCGAATGTCCGGAAGCTGGAAGGCATGCTTAACCGCAGGATAAGAATTGTCGAATTCGCATCTGACGCGCCAAAATTTGCAAGGAACCTTGCGGCGCCGCTTCAGCTAAAGGATGTGAAATACAATGAAGGCGCGATGTCTCTTTACTGCGCTGATACCAAGACAAGGGCAATGCTCATAGGCAGGGACAGGAAAAACATAAGCCTGCTCACTGATATACTCAAGAGGTATTTCGACATAAGGGAAATCAAGGTTTTATGATAAAATTGAATTAATTTGATTCGGCTTTGTGTAAAAACTCGCTTCGCTCGGGTTAGCAGCTTCAAAATGCTTTATGTTTAAGCAAAGATGCTGCGTTCCCGTAGGGAGCAACCCCTCGCAACGCATTTGCATATGATGGTAAAGGCATTTTGACCTCAATGCTGCTAACCTACTTTTTACACAAAGCATTTGATTCAAAACATTTAAAAACCATCTATAAATACTTTTTCCAGCAAAATGGCCAAGAAAACTCGCGGTTTGAATTCGGGCAAGAGGCTCAGGGAAAGGAGAGTCTTCGGCAAGTGGCACTCCAAGAAATACATAAGGAGGATGCTCAGGCTGAAGGAGAAATCCGACCCGTTGAAGGGCTCGTCCCAGGCAAAGGGCCTTGTGCTTGAGAAAGTCCAGATGGAGGCAAAGCAGCCGAACTCCGCGATGAGGAAGTGCGTCAGGGTCCAGCTCATAAAGAACGGAAGGCAGGTTACCGCATTCTGCCCCGGCGACGGCGCCACGAAGATGATTGACGAGCATGACGAGGTAATCATAGAGTGCATCGGCGGCGCAATGGGGAAGTCAAAAGGCGACATTCCCGGCGTAAGATGGCAGGTAATAAAAGTCAATAACCAGAGCCTTGATGCCTTGCTCAAGGGCATACTGGAGAAGGCAAGAAAATGACTGGCATCAGGTTTTTCAACAAGTGGGGCGTTGAAGGCGTCAAGGTGGATGACACTGGCCTTCAGAGCTACATCAGCATTTCTCCGAGAGTAGTTCCAAAGACCGGGGCAAGATATGCCGGCAACAGGTTCTACAAGAGCAAGGTCTCGATCATAGAGAGGCTTATCAACCGCGTCATGGTGCCTGGCCACAAGAGCAAGAAGCACTTCAGGACAAGCGGCCACATGACCGGCAAAGCTGCCACTGCTTACTCCATAGTTGAAGGTGCTTTCAGGATCGTGGAAACTGCGCTAAAGGAAAACCCGGTCAAGGTTTTTGTGAAGGCAGTTGAAAATGCCGCCCAGAGGGAAGAGATCATAACGATAGAGTACGGCGGCGCAAGATACCCAAAGGCTGTCGAGTGCAGCCCGCAGAGAAGGGTCGACCAGGCCCTTAAGTACATGACTCAGGGGGCTTACCAGAAGTCCTTCAACACAAAAAAATCAATATCGCAGTGCCTTGCAGACGAGATAATCAATGCATACAGGCTCAGCAGCGCCTCAGGCGCAATAGCCAAGAAGCTCGAGATAGAAAGGCAGGCGGATTCTTCGAGATAAGGCAGAACATGATTTCTAATCAGATATATTGATCATAAATGTCGTTGATTTTTAATGTTCTTAATCATAATACTTCGAGAAATCCTCTTCCTTCGTCATCCTTCTCTGCTGCGGCTTGTCGGAGAGCCTGACTTTAGTCAATCTCGTGGCATATCCCGCAATGATGTTCCTCAGCTTCGGGGATGTTATGTCTGTGAACTTTGACACGACCTGCTTGTTCTTGCTGAAATCCATCGAGAAATCCTGCGCGTGCAGTTCTATGAGCTTCCTTGTAATCCTTTTTATCAGCAGCGTCTTTATTCTTCCCCGCGTGCAGTTCTATGAGCTTCCTTGTAATCCTTTTTATCAGCAGCGTCTTTATTCTTCCCATTTTTTACTCAAGCTTTGCCTGGTCAAAATACTTGACTACCCTTTCTTTTCTTCTCTGGTGCGGGTTCGGCTTCAATACCGATAGCGGTATGAGCCCTTCGCTGAATTCCATCTTGGCTATCTCAATCGGGCTGTATCTTGCCTCTTCCAGCTGCTTTTCCGTGAGCTTAATCAGAAACGGCGCTCCCATCGATATCTGCAGAGCTCGTGCCCCTATTACCCTTGCCTGCTCGTATTTTGTTAGGTGTTCCATAATGTTGCCGAGAAGTCTATTTGAAACAATAGGGGTGTTTATAAATGTTTCTAGGCATAAATGCATCTTTTTTAGCCCCGATTATGGCAAATTATATAAACAAATATTCAGATGGTTTCACTTATGAGCCTTGCGGAATTTTTCGGAAAAATAAAAAAAGGGGAATACGACAAACGGCCGATAGAGCAGATTCTTGCTGACTTGAATGAGGCTATGAAGAAAAGCAAATATGACAAGACTCTCCTTGAGGAAATTGACGAGTTGATACGATATCTTGATGGGCACTTGGATGCTAAGCATGGGTTAGTGTCACAGTTGACTGCAGTGGCAAGCGGACTGGAATCGACCCAGCCTTCTGCGTTTCATGAAAGGCTTGCTGAAATTATGAAGGAATTAAATGGGCTTAGACAAGAACTGGCTGCGTATGTGAAAGAGGAGGACCGAAGGCAGGAAAGAATTCACGCATCTATACATGGAAAAGCCAGGGAGGGCATAGATAAAATACGTGAAACTTTCAGTACTTTTGTAAGGGTGATGAATGAAAACAAGAGATTTTTCTCCAAACTGCGTCTGCCGCAGTCTTTGTCGTCTAAGGAAATCATGGATAAGATAGCACAGCTGGAGAGCAGCATAATTGCTGCGGAAAGCCACAGCGGAAAGCTTGAAGAGAAAGTTGCTGAATTTGAGCATAAACTTGAGCGTGAGCACGAGATTCTTTCTGAGATGCTTATCCGAGTATACAACCTGACATCAAAAAGTGCTGCAAAAAAGGCCATGGCAAGAGAATCTACAGAAAGAAATACCTCAAGAAGAGTCAAGGCAAGAGAATCTACCGGAGATTTAAGGATATTTTTAGCGAAAAAATCAAAAGAATTTAGCGGGATAATAGAAGGCCAGAGGAATTCTATAAGGGAAATAGAGGATGTTGTAGGGGGAAACATGCTTAATGTGTTTGATGAAATCTATAATCTGATTGTTGGTATATATTATGAACTTGCTAGAATTCTGAATTGGTCTCAGGAGCAGCGCAGGGAAATGATGC
>JACOZO010000140.1 GCA_016181325.1 Candidatus Woesearchaeota archaeon
ACTGTCCCAGGGTTTCATTTTAGTGGTAGGACCGAATGGGTCAGGTAAGACTGCTGTATTAAGAAATCTTTATACCTCTTTAGCAAACAAGCACTTCTATGATTTGCGTGGAAGAAGCAGAGTCGGTGATTTTTTAAGATTCTCTGCTGAAGAGGTTCCACGAGAAGAAGCTGACAAATATGGTACCAGAGAAGACCGAGCGGGATTTTTCTATTATCTTTCGCCTGATTCTATCCATTCGTTAAGATTTTTTAATATGCTCTTTCCAAGCTTGGGTTTCTCAGAGGAAATGCTCTTAAATATTCCCAAACTCAAAGATCCAGTCAACGAATTAAGCGGTGATGTGCCACTCTCAGAAGAGGAATTTTACCATCTTGCTCAAAGAATGCCTTTTTGTTTCGTGAGGGATGCCTATGGTAAACCTAGAGAAAACGATACAAATTTGAATATAGAGGGGTTAGTCCGAAGTAATTTTCCCAATGCAGATAAGTATACTGTCCAATATATTCGCAGAAAATTGTCTAATGGCGAAAGGATCAGGTACGATACTTGGCTGGAAGATAGGATACAAAATATAATTTCTGGTTCGGAAAATGGCGGAAGATCTAATCCCATGGAAAAATGGAGGTTGGAGAACGGGAAACTGATAAGGGCTGCAGATTATTTACAATTACAAGAAAAGCTTTTGGATTTTCAGGAAGATGTTAATGATGCTGCGGTTTGGACCTATTCTAAGTTAGATTTAGGAGGAGTACCAACTTATGGCCTTTCCGCAACCCCTCATTTTTCAGTCAGAGAAGGAAAAGTTCTGAATATACCTGGTGATTTTGACTTTTTACCTGTCGATTTTCTTATATTCGATCCTACAAGGGATGAGTCCGGCAGACCAAGTTCTGGAACTGACGTCATGAGTAACTTTAGCAGATACTTTGCAAGAGTTTCAAGATTTTTTAGTGCTAAAAAATTTTCTTTTGATCAATATATGTCAAATAGAGCAAAACTTCCTTTTGGGGATAAGGGCTCTTTAGCAAGATCTTTTAGCCTTATCCCAACCCATTATAGGCTGGCAACAGAAGAAGTAGACGTTCCTGACGGTTCAGAATTGGCCTTTTTCACAGATGAACCAACAGTTTATCTGGATATAGACAACCAAAGGAATCTGACACAAGCCCTTTATGGGCTTCCAAATAAGCATCCAGGTTTGCAATTATTTGCTGCAAGCAATGATAGGGATTTCATAAGAGCAGCCCCTGAAGGAACTTTATTTGTGGTTTGCCAGAAAGATAAGCCAGTTTATACAACAACAGATTATAAGCCGTGATTATTATTCAAAACCCTTAAATAAATCTTTGTCCATGATTCTTCTGTGCAAACCATCAAATCCTTTATCAACAAGATAAAGTGGGACAAAAGGGAAAATCCGGAAGATTATGCCTTATTCTATTATGACAGAATATTAGACAGATTAGTTGAACTCCCATATGGCAAAATATTAAAACTGGAAGGAAACTTCATGATAATAGACAATGAGGAAGAGAGCAACATACCATTGCACAGGGAAAAACTCGGCTTCAGGTGCGGCCTTGAGATCCACCAGCAGCTAGAAGGCCTTAAATTATTCTGCAATTGCCCTACCTTAAATTCCTCAAAAGAGCCTGACGGCAAGCTGGAGAGAAGACTGAGGGCTGTTGTCGGGGAGACTGGAGAGATTGACGTTGCCGCCGCCCATGAGATGTCCAAGGACAAAAAATTCCTCTATGAAAGCAATTCTGAAGACACCTGCCTTGTGGAGTATGATGAAGAGCCGCCGCATGAGTTGAACAAGGAAGCGCTTGAAACCACAATAAAAATCGCATTGCTTCTCAATGCCAGGATAGTTGATGAAATCCAGGTAATGCGAAAAACCGTTGTTGACGGCAGCAATGTTTCCGGATTCCAGAGGACTGCATTAGTGGCAATGGGCGGGTTTATAGAATCCTCATTGGGAAACGTTCATATACCAACAATCTGCCTTGAGGAAGAGGCTGCCCAGAAGCTTGAGGAAGGCAAAGAATTTGTAAAATACAGGCTGGACAGGCTGGGGATTCCTCTGATTGAAATAGCGACTTCCGCCGACATAAAAAGCCCCGAGCATGCAAAGGAAGTAGCTGCCCACATAGGCATGGTGCTCAGAAGCGTTGAAGGGGTAAAAAGGGGGCTTGGCACGATAAGGCAGGACGTCAACATATCCATTGACAATGGGGCAAGGACGGAAATAAAGGGATTCCAGGACCTGAAGAGCATTCCCAAAGTCATTGAATATGAGGTAAGCAGGCAGCTTGAGGCAATCAAGCACGGGAAAAAGCTTGAAAGGGAAGTGAGGAAAGCCGAGCCGGATTTCACAGCATCTTTTCTGAGGCCGCTGCCCGGGGCGGCAAGGCTTTATCCGGAAACCGACGTGCTCCCGGTGAGAATTTCTGATGAGATGATTAGGCGCATGAGGAAAGAGCTGCCTTCCCTGCTCAGTGAAAAGCTCGCTGACCTTGAAAAGAGATTCAGCTTGAGCAGGGAGATGGCAAAGGAAGTCGTTGATAGCGGCATTTTCACGGAATTGGCCGGGAAATTAAGGAATGTTGAGCCTAGCTTTATTGCCCATGCCTTGATAAGCACCCCAAAAGAACTGAGAAAAAGGTACGGGCTTGACGCCTCAAAATTAGCAAATAAGGACTTTGAGGAAATTCTTGGGCATCTGGACGAAGGCAGGATAACCAAAGAGGCTGTCATCGATATTTTTGCTGACATAATCAAAGGCGGCAAGACAGACCTGAAGAAGTACGCTGCTGTCGCTGAAGAGGGCATCGAAATGGAGATTAAAAAAATTGTTGATTCAAAGCCGGGATTGAACATAAGCGCCTACATGGGATTAGTGATGGCGAAATACAGGGGAAAGATTGAGGGGAAGAAAGTGATGGAAATTCTGAAGAAAATCATGAAGTGAGATTCTCTAGCCAAATGCCACAATCTTGTCAGATTCCTCGACTAATTTCAGCAGGTCTCCCATTGCAGAAACAGGGCATATTTTGCTTTCTTCCTTTCCTCTTATTTTCAGGCAAGTTCCGCAGGCAAGAATTATGCCGTTGTTTTTTACAAATTTCTTAATTGAGCCTTCTATCAGAGGGAATTTGTCATCTTTAACA
>JACOZO010000139.1 GCA_016181325.1 Candidatus Woesearchaeota archaeon
CAGGATAGAAACTCAATAGGGTGAACTAAAATTTCAAATCCCGGAATTCGAACTTCAGTCTGCTCGTTTTTAACTCCAATGTATTCATATCTTGATGAAAAGCTATTGGATTCAATATCCCTGCAAAGCCAGAATTTGCACCCTGAAACAAATGCGCCAATGTATAGATATCTAATGGACAAACATGGAGCTGACACAGTGGAGGAGGCTCATGCATTACTGGCTTATGGGAGAGTTTCCCCTGGAATAGTTGAAGCCTGGATAAGGCTGGGCTTTATCGATAGTCATGAGGCTCTTGCTTCAATCAGGATGGGGTATGAGGGCATGGATGTTAATGGCCTGCTTCTGGAGAATCTGGTCGGGGCATTCCAGGCAATTGGCAATAAGGTTATCAAGTCCTAACAAAACATTTAAATCCTGAAATTTTTTGGGAAGTGCAATGCAAAAACCAATAATCAAGCTTCAAAAATCCGTAATCCCAAGCTGCGATGTTGCCAGCCTTGAGAAGCTGAAGAGGCTTGTGAATGCAACTCATTCTGTCAAAGGCATCGGCGCGTACAAGATTGGATTCGAGCTTGTGATACCATTTGGAATGAAAAGTGTAGTTGAAACAATAAGAAAACTCTCAGACCTTCCGATCATCTACGACCACCAGAAGGCTGCCACTGACATTCCTGAAATGGGCGATAAATTCATGAGAGCCTGCAAGGGCGTCGATGCCGTGATTTTGTTCCCGCTGGCAGGGCCGGAGACGGAAAAGGCATGGCTCAAGGCAGCGCAGAAGGCAAAAATGCCAGTGATTGTCGGAGGAGAGATGACCCACAAGGGCTTCCTTGAGACAGAGGACGGCTTCATAAGGTCAAATTCTCCTGAAAGGATATATGAAATCGCTGCAGGCATGCACGTGAAAGATTACGTCGTCCCAGGCAACAGGCTTGAAAGGATTGAGCGCTACAGGCTTCTTCTCGAGTCAAGAGGCGTAAAGCCCGTATTCTACTCTCCTGGCTTGATAGCGCAGGGCGGCAGGATAACAGAAGCGGCAAACGCAGCAGGAGAAAGGTGGCACGCGATTGTGGGAAGGGCAATTTACGAGGCAAGGGACATGAAGAAGGCCGCAAAGGAGATGGTTGGGGGGCTTTAAATAGATGAATCTAAAACTTTAAAAAGGAGCCAATATTGCCACCGTCCAGATGAAAAAGAGCGTTCTGATAATAGAGGATGAAAAGCACATAGCAGAAGCCCAGTCCTTGATATTGGGAGAATTCTACAGGGTGCACCATGCGCCTGACGGCGAGAAAGGCATCGAGATGGCCAACAGGCTGAAGCCTCATGTGGTGATTCTTGACATAATGCTTCCGAAGATGTCGGGTTACGAGGTCTGCAGGAAGATAAGGGGCAACGCGGAGCTTAAAGGCACCAAGATCGTCATGGTGACTGCAAAGAACCAGCAGATTGATGAGGAAGAGGGCATGGGCATCGGCGCGGATGACTACATAATGAAGCCTTTTGAGGCCGATGAGCTGAGGCACGTGGTCGAGCAGGTCCTGGACAGGCAGTAATTGCCTTCAGCAGCTGATTATCATGAACATTCATGACTTTTTTTACTTTCTTGGCACTCCCCCGGGAGACCTGACAAAGAAGTTCGTCGAGCTCTTGTTCTTCGTGCTTGTGACATACATGGTCGTCTCTGAGCACCAGCGCGAAAGGACAAGGGAGCTGAAGTACCTTTCGCTTGCGTTTGGCATGCTGGCAATGCAGAAGCTCCTGCATCCAGGTTCTTCTTTTAATGGCGATAATCCTCACCCTTATCGTGCAGGTGCTGTGGCTCCTTGAATTGCTTGGCTCTCCCGGAAAATATTTCTTCGAATTTTTAGGCTCCCTGATATTCATCCTTGCCAAGATGCTCGTTCTTACATTCCCGATAATCTACCTGAGCTTCATCACGAAGACAGGATTCAATTCAATAAGGAACCTTGTCGTCGCTTATGCGACTTACCTGGTCGTCCCCATCCTTGCGTTCATAAACTTCATTTTCTTTTCCAACGCTTCAGGGCAGATATTTGTCGCGCAGCATCCTTTCCCTCTGCTGTCAGTGCTGATGTTCACCCGCGTGATATACCTCAAGCTCGTGAACAAGGCCACTCTTAAGGACAGGCTCAAGATGTCTGAGGAAAAATACAGGGCAGAAAGGGAGTTAAGCAAGATGAAGGACGAGTTTGTGTCTGTCGTGAGCCACGAGCTGAGGACGCCTATAACCTCGATGAAGCTTTACACCGATCTTCTTGAGAAGGGGAAGTTCGGCTCCATGAACATCAAGCAGAAAAAAGCCATGAAGATCATAAAGGAGGAGACAAACCGGCTTGTAGTCCTTGTCAATGACGTCCTTGACCTGTCAAAGCTCGAGTCAGGCAAGGCCCAGCTTAGGATTGCCGACTTTGATTTCGGCAGCTACTGTAAGGACAACCTTCATTATACCCTTGCCAGACAGAAGGGGCTCAGGGTAATAAACAAGGTCAGGCCCGGATTTAAGTTAAGGGTAGATCCGGACAAGTTCAGGCAGGTCTTCATCAATCTCCTTACCAACGCGATAAAATACACCAACAAGGGCTCGATAACAATAAGCGCATCCGAGCACAAGGACAGGTGGGAAATAAGGATCAAAGACACCGGGGTGGGCATAGAGCAGGGCAAGCTCCCGCGCCTTTTTGACAAGTTCTATGTCGTGGAGGATTTCCTGACAAGAAAGGAAAGGGGCATTGGGCTTGGCCTTGCAATAGTCAAGAAGATCATTGAGCTGCACAGCGGCAGGATAGATGT
>JACOZO010000129.1 GCA_016181325.1 Candidatus Woesearchaeota archaeon
TTGACATGGCCTATGCAAGCCCGTCAGCGACCAACGTCATCCCAATCCTGCCGAGAAGGGAGTTCATTTCCCCGGATCCCCTGACTGGAAGCACTTCGTACGTCTACAGGGCAGGATACATCATAAATCCGGGCTGTGACTTTGACAGCTTCAACATCTACCTTTCATGTGTCGGAAGAAACCAGCAGAGCCAATATCCCAACCAGGTTGACTGCGACAAGCAGAATGACAAGTACGGAAGCAACTGCGACTGCCAGAACCAGGATAATGAAAGGACATATCTGCTGCAGTCAGGCAGGGCTTTGAGGCAGACTGTCGGAGTGGACAGCTCAGCACACGGCGTTGTAAAGTCGCCTTACAGGTTCGATCACCTAAAGTTCGTATTGACGCCGAGCTCAAGGATCAGCCAGGACTTAAGGGAAAAATGCTTCCCGGATGGCTACAGGGACGGGATATTCTACTTCCCGATAAGCGACCATACCACCGCCACGCTGCCGGAATGCCGTCTTGGCTCTAACGGCGTTGAGTGCGATGCAGGTCTTGCATTCGAGGAATTCGGATTCGGGAAGATTGAAAGCGTCGGCATATTCATAGGCGACAACCCTATTGACGCAAGGCTTGTGCAAAATGCAGCCGGTTCTCCTGAAGTTTATGTCGGCCAAAAGGTGGAAGTGGAGCCGCTCATTTCAAGCCAGCCTGACAAGCCAAAATGCATCAGGATAAATGTAGAGCCAAGCCCATATTCAGAAGATGTCTACTTCATGTCAGGCAGCTCGTACCAGCAGAAGCTTGACATCACGAAGCACATGAGCCTTGACGGCCTGGAGAATCCCATCCAGTTCCCTGAGGAAGTCTCGGCAGAATTGATCGAGCAGAGCAATAGACAGGTTGTCACGATTGACATTGATTACAAGGAAGTCGGCGGAGACGGGATAGATTTCGCAAAAGATGCTGACGAGTTAAGAATCAGGGACAATATCCTGTCATTCACCACATTTGGGGAATTGAGGAGGCAGGGCAAATTGACGCCGAGCGGGCTGGTTGTCCAGCAAAATGACGCAAAAGTCAGGATTGCAAGGTTGGTCCAGAAATCCGAGGCAGGAGCGCTGAAGGAGATATCCTCTGTCAGGATTGTGGTGAATCCATCCAGCATAACCGCATCACAGCAAAGAACCCAGCTCAAGGCAATAAAGATAGGTTTATACAATCCAAAGCCGGGTGTTGCTGAAATAACAGGCGCGAATGACTGCGACTTCAATAACATAGCAAGGGATGTGATTACAGGAGCCAGCTTCGGCTCAGGAATTCCCCAGGAAAGGACAATCTACATGACGCTTAGGAAAAGCGAGCTGCCAGGGGTCCAGGGGCCGAGGATACAGCTTCAGCCGCCTGCACCGAAAACAGCAAGTCCCGGGCAGGAGGTCACCGTGACGGCAATTGTTACAGATCCCTTCCAGCAGGCAGACAGGTCTTTGGGAAACCCGGCAGTAGTGCTGGAATTGCAGGGTGAAGAGACTCCGCCGTCGGTGCTGACGCCAGGCAATAATGGCGATTTGTACACTTTCAGGATTAATACCAATGACCTTCGGATGGCAGGCGTGTACAGGGTAAAAGTTACTGCCACAAGCAGGAGCACAAACCCCCCGCCCAGGCCGGAATCTGCCAGCAACGATTTTACATTGAAATGCAGTAATGACGGGATGTGCGAATCATCCTGCGCCGCTGATAGGGTGATTAACAAAGACACTGCGCCATTCTGCCCGTCAGGCAAGCAGTGCTGCAGAACGTGATAAAATGAGCATTGTCATAAATTCCTTGAAGGAATCCCTTAAGCAGATTCGGGCCAATAAGCTGGTCCTTGCTTTGATAATCATATTGCAGGCATCGTCATTGGCATTGCTGTTTTTCATCAATTATGAGCCCCAGGTGAGCATAGCATTGAGCCTGAATGAGATGGCAAATTACGCCAATGCCCTTAAACTGGATGATTCTGCATTGGATGCCGGCCTGATGGGACAGGCATCAGTCCTCGGGCCAAGCCCTGAGGTGATAGCTGAAAATTTTGAAAAAATAATGGAGAATTTGAAGCTCATATTCATTTATTCTTCCGTAGCCCTTATCCTGTCTGAGAGCCTTGCTTGGGCATTGTCATACAGGGTTGCCGCAGGTAAATTCAGCCTGAAGTTTTTGATGAAGGAAGCGGTATCGTTTGCAGCCTTCAGCATTGTGATTGGGGCAGTGTTGTTTTATTTCATAGATTCGAATGTGCCGGGCTCGTTGTTCGGAAGCCAGGAACTTAGTTCCTTTGGGCTGTCGGTATTGGCAATGCTCCTGATCTCATATTTCATGCTCGTCGCTGCCGCAATGCCTGTCAGGAAGCCAAAAGAATTTTTCAGGAAGATGTTCCATGTTGCATTCAAAAAAGCCCATATAGTTCTCGCAGTTTATCTCTCGGTGATGTTGTCATTCGCAGCGCTGGTCTCAATCATATCGTATTTTGACAGCTTTCTGGTTTTGATTATGGGCGCAATCAGCTTATTGTTCCTGGGCGCGCTTGCAAGGGTGTTCCTGATAAGGGTAATGCACAGGCTGGCGCAATAAAAAGAAAAAAATTGACAGGAATCTGCCTTACTTCTTCTTGTCTTCCTTCTTCGGGGCTTCCTTCTTCGCGGCTCCTGCTGCTGCAGGCGCTGCTCCGGGTGCCGCGGCTTTTCCGCCTTCTGCTGCAGGCGCTCCTTCGACAGGCAATAATACCTTTATCATGTCGTCGGGTATTCCGGCTTCTATCAGCTTTGCCTTGATGGCGGGCCTTGGCTTGCCTGCCATTGACTCTATGATTTCCTTGGATATCTTCTCGAACTCTGCCTTCTTCTTCGCAAGCTCCTCGGCCATCCTCTTCTTCTCTTCCTCGAGCCTTGCAAGTTCTTCCTTTGTAAGCTCGGTCTTTTCTGACTTGATTTCTTCGTCGAATTTTCCTGCCTCAATGTCCCTCATCGTTTCCCGCGCAGGTTTTCCCTCGACTAGGATCCCCATTGACTGGCATGTTCCCACGATCTCCTTGACTTTCTGCTTGAGGTTCTTGCCAAGCGTGGCATCTTCCTTCATCTTTGCAATCTTGATGATCTGCTCTATAAGAATGTCGGCAACCATCTCGTGCTTTGCCTTGCCTGATCCCTTCTCAAGGTTCAGCTCTTTCTTAACAAGCCCGGAAGTAGGCGGTGTTCCGACAGTTATCTCGAACGCCTTTGTCTCTGTATTGACAGAAATCTTGATAGGCACCTGCATGCCGTTGAAAACGCCGGTCTTCTTGTTGATCTCGGCTATGACCTGGCCTATATTGACCCCTAACGGCCCCAAAGCCGGGCCTAACGGAGGCGCTGCCGTGGCCTTTCCCCCGTTTACAAGTGATTCCACTACGCTCGTTGCCATATTGTATAAATATCAGATTTATTTGCAGGACAAGGATTTTATGGGTATTTATAAGCTTTGCCCCACTCTAAAACTCCTCATCAATCTTCTTAGCGTATTCCTTTATCCTCGAAGTGATGCTCGGCAGCAGGTATCTCTCTATCTTCTCCTCGAAAATCTCGTTTAGGTTTGAAAGCTCCGCCACCCTGTAGCTGTCGGCATGCTTTTCCACCAAAGACATGTCCTTTAAGCGCCTGAGCTGCCTTATGACATTGGGCGATGTCACGCCGACAAGCGGAAGGCTGATTTCCTTCCTCAGGGATATGATTGATTCCTCTATGTCCCTGCTCGTGAGCCTCTTGTTTTCCTTCCTTGCGGCAAGAATCACGTAAAAAATGTCAACGATCACGTCCCTTGAATCGCCAGGCTGCAATAATCCGAGTGAAAGGCAGAGCTTTCTTACAAGGTCCCTTCCGTTGAGGCTGTGGGGCTTTTCGTATCTCCGCAGCGTTATTTCAGAAAGAGGGATGTCCTTGGAGATTGTTTTCATGATTGTCCTGTTAAATGAATAGTATAAATAATTTGTGTTAAATATTTTTAGATTTTGAACGCTGCCATTTGGGATTTTATTACTGACCAGTATTGCTTATTTCTTAATTCGGCAAGGTTTAAAAATATAACGGGATTACTGCCTTCTATTTCAGCGATGGGAAGATCAACTAATGGTGACGGAGATGATGTTGTTGATATTGGTGATTTATTAGAGACGCCTGCGCAAGGTCCGGCGCCAGCTTCCGCAGCACAGGAAAATGGCGGTGCTTCCGCTCAGCGGCAGACTGGTGATGGAGCACCTCCTCATGCAGAAACACTTGAGAAGACACTTGAAGGCTATCAGCTGGGCGCATTACTGTCTAGACAGTTAAGAATGCCGGGCTCGGCTCATAATATATCTGCTATCATAAATGACTATGAATCATTGGCCACAACTGATAGGGACAGACTTTTTCTGGAGATGAGGGGTTTGCTTAGGGATATTGCATTCAACAGACGGTATTTTGGACAGCCATCTGATATTACAAATGCTCCTGCCATTCAGCAATCATTACTATATAATCTTGCTATCCGTGAATTAGGTTATTTTATAGATGTCTTCAAAAGTGAATTCGAGCACATTGACAGAATAGTGTTAAGAAATAATGTTAGGCCCGGTGAAATCGGCCAAAGATTGCCAAGAATAATGGATATGATACAAACATCCGTAAGAAAGCTGAAAGCAAAGGTAGCTGATATGGAAAGTAGGATGGCTAGATTAGATGGAATATGCGAAGGTAATCCAAAACATAAAGATGATTCAAGATATAGAAATTTTATGAATTCTCTGGAATTGAGGAGAAAAGCATTGGTCTTTCTTTCGCATAATTATCCTCCAGAACTAGCAGCTGACGGCGGGGCAAATTATCCATTGCATGCAATAAGGGGTAAATCAGTAAAGGATAAACCAGCCTATGTCCTAGCCAAATCTTTGCTCCCGGCGCAAATATATGTTCCGACCTTTGATAGTCGGTTTGCATTGGGGATTATAGGCAGCGGAGACAGCAGCAAGGTTGCCTTATATTACAGAAACAGGCACATTACTATTCCTGCTACTCCTTTAGATAGCCGTCAAAAAGCCGCAGCCTTGGCTGAAACAATGATGAAGGTGCCTGATGAATTCTACAGGTATGTCAGAAAAGTGAGATTAGTCTAAAAAATTAAACTGCCCCAATTCAATCCTTCGCCACAAAATTGACTATTGCATAGCAGCCCGCTATTATCAGCGCCCAGATTGGTATCTTGAAGTACCATTGCTCGGCTATCCATGTCGCAACCGCAACAGCCATCAGCCCGGTAAAGAAGAGGAGCCTTACAGTCATTCCCATTATATGGCCATAGAAGCAGGAAGGGTTTTTATTGTTTTTGGTGCTGGAATAGTTGCTTTAAAATACATCAAAATGTATCTCAAATTCCTTGTCTTTCACCTTCTCCTTTGACTGCCATTTATGCTCCTTGCCGGGATAAAGCTGGGAGATTTTCATCAATTTTGCCCCAACCTTGTCCTTCATGGTGATTTTCCATCCCCTGAGCATGCCGTCAAGCTCCTCGTCAACTTTAAGGAAAAGCGAGATCTCATCCCTCTTCTGGAGCCCTGCCTTTTTCCTCAGCGCCTGTATCCTCCTCATCACTTCCCTCGCGAAGCCCTCTGCCTCAAGCTCATCGGTGATTTCCCTGTTAAGGTACACGTATCCTTTGCTGAACGCCATTTCTTCATATGGGGGAGGAACTTCGCGCGAGATGCTGAGATGCTCCCTGAGTATTGCGACTTTCCTGCCGTCTATGCTGCACTCGTATTTCCCGTTCTTCTCTATGCCCTCTAATATGGTCTCGGGGCTGTTTATCGTGAGATGGGCGATTATTTTCGGCACAAGCTCCCCGAACACGGGCCCGAGTTTTGAATAGTCTGCCTTGGCCTTCTGCCTGACCCCCTGCATCTTGTCCCTGAAATTGGCTTCCTTGGCATTCACCTGGACCATTATTATTTCCTTGAGCCCTTGGGCAGATTTGAGGACTTCCTGGTTATTGGAGACGACAAGCACTTCCTTCAGCGGCCACCTCACTCCCAGCTGCAGCCTTTCCCTCAGCGCAAGGCCGGCCTGTACTATCTCGGACGCGGCTTCCATGCCTTTTTCCAGCTCTGGATTGATCATGCTGCTGTCCGCTTCAGGCCACCCGTAATGGCTTATGCTTTCATTCTTGAATGCAAATTTATCCCTGAAGTTCAGGTATATTTTCTCCGAAATAAACGGGGCTATGGTGGCAAACATCCTGATGGATTCAAGCAGCACGTTATAAACGGTGAACAATACCATCCTCTTTTCCTCGTCGCTGCCTCTTCCGGATTTTTCTCTTGTCAACTGGATGTAAGTCCTGCTCAAGTCGAGAAACAGGGATTCGATGTGCTTTGGCACTTCATTCAGCCTGTATTTTTCATACAATTCCGTAACGGCGTTTATTGTGGAATGCAGCCTTGAGAAGATGTATTTCTCCTCAGTGCCAAGGTCATTGCTGCTGAATTTGAGCTCAGCAGGATTTACTCCGAGGTTCGATGCCATGTCAATGACATATTTGTGCAGGTTCCACAGCACGCCAATGTTCTTGTGCTTCACCTTCATGTCCTCAAAATTGTAGTTGATGTCCACCCCGGGGCTGGTTCCGCCAATCATGTAGTACCTCAATGTGTCGGCTCCGTAGTCCATGACAATTTCAGCCGGAAGTATGTAATTGCCGAGCGACTTTGACATTTTCCTGCCCTGGGAATCATTGATGAAGCCGTGCATGTAGCACGCCCTGAAGCTTGGCTTGCCGAACGCAATCATCGAAGTCACATGAAGAAGGTTGAACCATCCCCTTATCTGGTCCTTCCCTTCGAGAATAAAATCAGCAGGGAACAGCTTGTCAAAGGCTTCCCTTCTCTGCGGATAATCAAGGCAGTTCCATGAAGCCGAGCCTGCATCTACCCAGACGTCAAGCACGTCAGGTATCCTTTTCATCGTTCCTTCGGGATGGAAGGGGCTTTTGTACGTTACGTCATCAATCCACGGCTTGTGCAGATCGTCGGGAATCCTGCCTGCTTTTTCCCTTAATTCCTTTATGCTGCCAATCACTTCATGCTTTCCGGTCTTGTCGCAGACCCAGATGGGAAGCGGAGTGCCCCAGTATCTCTGCTTTGTGATGGAATTGTCCCTTAGATTTGCCAGCCACGAGTCAAAAGCGTTAAAAGCCGCTTCAGGCACCCAGTATATCCCTTTATTTTCCTTGAGCATCTGCCCGACCATGTCCTCAACTTTGAAGAACCACTGCTCCGTCGCCCTGAATATGACCGGCTTTTTGCTCCTCTGCGCATGAGGATACTCGTGCTCAACCTCATTCTCGCCCACAACAGCACCGAGTTCCTTAAGAATCTCGGTAAACTTCGGATTGTCATTGTAGGAATGCAGCCCTGACAGCTCGCCCATTCCCTCCGGATAATGCCCGGATTCCGTAAGGGTGTTCCACGGAGGTATGCCGTTCCTGTGCCCGACCTCGTAATCCTCGGGGCCGCAGCCGGATGCCATGTGCACCAGGCCGGTGCCTGAATCGGTGTGCACATATTCCGTCGAAAGCACGATTGTGTGGACTTTCGGATGCTTCTCCTTTAATCCGTCATAATGGGTTTTCAGCATGTCATGAAAAGGGTGCTCATATTCCATCCCTTCAAGCTTATCCCCCTTGAATTCTTCAATTATGCAGTATTTTCTCTCTGCAACGCCATTGAAGAAGACGCCTGCCAGGTCTTTCGCCACGATCCAGATTTCGCCGTCGGTTTCCGCCCGGACATAGTCTATCTCCGGATTCGCCATGATTCCCATGTTGAAAGCTATGGTCCACGGCGTTGTGGTCCATATTATCAGGTATTCGTTGTTGGGGGAATTCTTGACCCTGAATTTTACGAAGATGGAATTGTCCCTCACGGTCCTGTACTCAAGCTCGTGCTTCGCAAGCGCAGTCTGGTGCTCAAAATCCCAGTGCACGGTCCTAAGGCCCTTGTAAAGCCTTTTTTTCTCGTGCGCCGTCTTTATCAGCCACCACACTCCCTCGATGAACTCCGGAGTTATCGACTGGTAAGCGTGCTCAAAATCCATCCATACCCCAAGCCTCATGAAATCCCGGTTCATGACATCAAGATTTGCCAGGGAGAATTCCTTGCACTCATTCACGAAATTTGCAATTCCAAATCTTGGGATATCATCTTTTTTCAGATTTAATTTTTTCTCGACTCCCTGCTCGGCAGGCAGCCCGTGCATGTCATATCCCGCCCTGTCCCAGGCGTCAAGCCCCTTCATTCTCTTGTATCTCAGGACGCAGTCCTTCAGCACCTTGTTCCACGCAGTCCCCAGATGCACTTTTCCCGAAGTGTAAGGGGGGCCGTCCAGAAAGTAGAACTTCTCCCTGCCCTTGTTTTTGGCCTTTGCTTTTTTGTATGTCTCATTGGCTTTCCAGAACTGGAGGATTTCTTCCTCTATTTTCACAAGGTCCAGATTGCCGGCCAGGGTTTCTTTTTTTGGATTTTGCTTGGTTTGCATTTTTTGATGTAATCTTAA
>JACOZO010000130.1 GCA_016181325.1 Candidatus Woesearchaeota archaeon
ACTCATTCCGGCCCCACCACAACCATAGTATAGTCATCATTGAAGAATTTCCTGGCTGCATTTCTCACGTCATTGACGCTTACTTCCTTTATGCGCTTCAGATACGCAAATGCGTCCTCGGCTTTTGAGGCATATTCCCAGTAAGCAAGCCTGTCCGCAAACTTGTCTGTCTCGTCCATCTCAATGCCATATCTTCCCTCGATGTAAGTCTTGGCGTCATTGACATCGCTTTTGCCTGCTGCTTTCAGCTTCTTCAGCTCCCGCAAAACGATCTGCTTTCCTTTCTCTATCCTGGACTTGTCGGTGCTGGCATAGACTGAGAAATAGCCGTAGTCTTTTGAATGCTCGTGGTTTATGCCGACCTCGTAGGCAAGCCCCTTCTTGTTCCTTATCTCGTCAAATATCTTCCCGGACTGGCCCCTTCCAAGAATCGCTGCAATCACGTCCAGCGCATAGCTCTCCTTGTCTGTCCGCGAGGCGGTCTTGTAGCCCAGCACCCAGTAAGAGCTCAGTATCTTTCTTTTTTCCAGTGTCATTGAAAATTTCTGCCTTGGGATTTTTGAGATTATTTCCCTGAGACGGGAATTCGGCTTAATATCTCCAAAATACCTGTTGATTGCGGGCCTGATGTCCGGAAAATTTCCTACTACCGAGATCACCATGTTGTTGGAAGCGTAAAACCTGCCGTAATAATCCAGCAGCTTCTTCCTGCTCATGCTTCTGAGCGAATCCTCTGTGCCAAGCGTCGGGTTGCTTGCAGGATGGCCCTGAAAAAGCTGGTCCTGGAACAGGCGCCACTGGTAGAACCTTGGGTCGTCCGTGACCATGTGCAGCTCCTTGAGTATGACTTTCTTCTCTTTTTCTATGATATTCTCCTGAAACAGGGGATTCAGCAGCATGTCCGACAGTATGTCAAGGGCCTTGTCAACGTGCCTGTTGGCCAATTTGACATAATAGCAGGTTATCTCGCCGGATGTGTATGCGTTGAAGACGCCGCCAAGGCGCTCTATCTCGTTTGAGATAAGCATGCTGGTCTTCCTTTTCTTCGTGCCTTCAAATAGCATATGCTCAATGAAGTGGGAAACTCCGCTGATTTCCCTTGATTCATTGTTGGAGCCGGTCTTGACAAGAACCTGGACAGTGGTAGAATTGGTATTGGCTTTCTGGCATACCAACCTGATGCCGTTGGAAAGCTCATGTTTCTCCATTTTACAAAAGATATTTAAGAAGGTTATATAATAATCTATTCAATGAAAACAAGAGAGCTTCGGGCTTTTCTGGAAGAGAAGGGCATTGATTTTGCGCTATTCTACAGCGCAGGCATGAGCGTAAACCCCAATTTCCGCTACTTTTCCGGCTTCAACGGCCCGGGAGCCCTTTTGGCAGGCAAAGATACATTTTTGCTTGTGCCTAAGATGGAGGAAGAAAGGGCGCGCAGGTGCAATATCAGGAATATCCACCCCATTGACAAGAAAAGGCTTTTTGAATCCGTATTGGGCATTGTGAAAAAGAAAAAGCTCAGGCATAAAAAGATAGGCATAGACAAGAATTCCTTCACGCTTAATGCGTATAAAGGGTTCAGGAAGTGCTTCAAGTCAAAAATATCGGATATTTCCGGCTGCTGCGCAAGGCTCAGGACAATAAAAACAGAAGGGGAAATAAAGCTGCTGGCAAAATCATGCAGCCATGCCGACAAGATTATCCAAAAATGCATCAGGAATTTCAAAGATTTCAGGACTGAAAGCGAAGCCGCCGCATTTTTGGTGTACGAGACGAAGAAAAACGGGCTGGAATTGTCATTCAGTCCCATAGTAGCTTCTGGAAAAAACGCAAGCATGCCGCATTACGAGCCTTCCAGCAGCAGGATAAACAAGGGATTCTGCGTGATTGATTTCGGGGTCCAGTACAAAGGGTACTGCTCGGACATCACGCGGACAGTATATATCGGGAATCCTTCATTAAAGGAAAAAAATATTTACAATAAACTCCTCCAAATCCAAAAAAATGCAATTGATATTGTCAAGGATAATAAAAAATGTTCCGAGCTCTATGATTTTACCGTGAAAAGCCTCGGGAAAGATGCAAAATATTTCACCCACGGACTTGGCCACGGCATAGGCGTAGAGATACATGAGCTGCCCAATCTCACGCTGAATTCAAAAGACAGGATAAGGGACAACATGGTCTTCACCATAGAGCCGGGCATCTATGTCAAGGGAAAATTCGGCATCAGGATAGAAGACTCGCTGATGTTCTCGGGCAGGGCCAAAGTCCTGACAAGGACATCAAAAGATTTATTAATTATCTGAAAAGCATTTTCTGCATGAAATACCCCGTGCATGAGTTCAATGACGCCGCGGCAAAATACATGAAGCTGCTGGGCAGCCTGAAAGGAAAGGATATTCTTGTGATTCTTGACATTGATGATGCAGATGCGTTTTACTCCATTGCGCCGCTTTCCATGGCAGTGCACGAGCAGCAGGGGGACATGTGCGTGCTGTGCTTCAGCAAAAAATCCGAGGCATTCGACGCCATGAATGAGGTATGGGACTTGAATGACAGCCTGAAGGAAGGGCTGAGCGACGCCAAAACAGAGGCGTTAAGGGCATTCATGGAAGCGGCTGAAAAGAAATGCTCCGGGAAATTCGCAGGGATTTTCAGGAGGCCTGACATGGTTCTGAAGGCAGGAAAGGGATTTTTCGAGGGCGAGATCGAGCTGCCGATAAACTCAAAATGGCACAAGGAATACAGGCTTAAGGAGCTGCAAGAGACTGCCAAAGTGCTTTGGAAGGATGTTTATAACATCAAGAAAAATGAGCGCATAGGCGTAGGATTCTGCCTGATTCCGGGAAAGGAGATGCTTAAAGGAAGCCTGGAAGACTATCTTGACTCATACCTGATTTCCAGGGCGATGATGGAAGCGTGCAATAAGGGAAATGTGTTTGTGTCTGCATCCACACAAAGGCAGTCCATGCTTGAAGACCCTGAAAGGGTATCTGAGCTGAGGGCCACGCTCCTGGGATGCGAGCTTGAAAAGGACATTGATGAGGATGTATTCAGGAAATACAGGCAACTTTCCAAGCTACTGAGGCTTGACAGGATAAAGCCTGTGGATGCCACTTTTTTCGTCAGCAGCAAGGGCTATCCGGGAAGGCACCTTTTCGGGGAGAGGATAGGCTACCCGACATTGAACAGGAAATCAAGGTGGCAGAGCCCGGGCCAGATACTCTACAAGCTTGATTTTTATTCCCAATCCAAGTCTGAGGAAAGAGACCCCATGGCAAGGGTCGGGTTTACTGAAACAATACCCATAGACATATTCATCGAGACAAATCTTGTCGACTGGGATGACATAAGGAGAAGGAACCAGAACATCAAGGACATACTGGACAGGTGCGACAAGGTCTTTGTGAAAGGGAAGGTCATGGGAAAGCATGTCACGAGGCTGGAAGTGAATCTTGTGAAGCCTGACGGCACAAGGAGATGGGTAAGAAGATCGGACACCGATGTAAGGGAAAAAATAAACAAGGAGTACCTCAAGATGACGGGCATAAAGGCAGGGAACATGGCCAACATACCGGGAGGCGAGGCATTTTTGACGCCTGAATCCATCAGGGGGAAATTCGTGGGCGATGTAGTAATACACGTGGACCAGAGCTATGTCCTTAATCCAAAGAATCCCATCGTGGTGGAATGCTACGGCGACAGCTACAAGATAATAGCAGGGCCTGAAGGGATAATAAAGAAGCTCAATGAAAGGAAGGATGAGGCTATGAAGCTGCTGCTGGAATCAGAGAAGCACAAAAGCATGCCGCAGGAGATCATTGACATAAAAAAAAGAAATTTCCAGAGAATTGGCGAGTTCGCTATAAACACAAATCCAAAAGCCAGGCTGTGCGAATACCTGATAGTGAATGAGAAGATAGCCAGGATGATGCACATAGCCCTAGGCTCAGGATTCGAGCCTGACCGCGACTCTATATACCATATGGACATCGTGTTCAACGCGCCGAGGCAGATGCTTGATGTGTATGGCATCGACTCAAAGGGCGACGAGCACTGGATACTGAAAGAAGGGGAATTTGCCGTCAAAAACATGTGAGGTGAAAACAATGAAGATAAGGGACAAGCTGCACAAGATAGACATTGTGGATAAGGATGCCACCATAAAGAGCATAAGCTACATACTGCACAATGACACCCCTGACGTGCTGATTGTCGTGGACAACAACAGGGTGGCAGGAATAGTCACTGACAGCGACCTGATAATGAAGGTGAAGCAGAGCGACCTGAATTCAGAGACATTGAAAGTCAAGGACATAATGACGCCCAATGTAATTTCTATCGAGATTGACAAGAAGGTCAGCGAGGCAATTGACATGATGGTCGAGCACAGCATACAGAAGCTGCTGGTGACCCAGGACGGCGCTCCTGTGGGGATATTGTACGGCGAGGACATACTTGAGCTTGACGAAGAGAAATGGAAGGAGATTGTATTCAACCAGACAATAGACGAGGTGTACAAGCTGCTTGTGCTTGAGCCGAATTCAGAGATTGCCTCAGTGATGGACACTGTGCAGGACATGGACAGGTTCACCAACATGGAGTCAAAAGTGGAATTCGACCTTTTCGTGTACCAGCAGGGGCTTGTCAGGGTTGCCTATTTCTACCTGAAGGAGAACAGGAACAAGCCGCTGAAGGAGATAAAAGATTATATCAAGGATAATTATTCAGACCTTGTGGTGAGGTACAGCCAGGAGTCTTAGGCAGCGCTGCATTTTGAAGGCTGGCAGTTTTTTGGAATAGGCATTCATTTGGGACTATGGCAGCAGCGATGGGCGTTTTTACTTGCTAAGAAAAAAAGCGAAAGATTTATATATTATATATATCTATACTATAGTATAAATATATAAGGTGATAAAATGCTAAACGAGCCATTACATTATCCAAGATTGGATACAATCCTAAACGTGGAGAAAATAATAAAAGGGGCAAAAGACCCTTTGTCAAAAAACGGGATAGACAGAAGGCTGAAAAAGCAGATCATGAGGCCAACGCTGAATATAATTCTTGAATACCTGGAGAACAGCGGCAAAATAGCTGTATTGAAAGAGGGCATAATCTGGATTTACCACGAGGACATCAGCGATAAGCTAAAAGAGAGGCTTAAGAGGGGCGTGGCTGTTTTGTGAACAAAGAAGTAGTTGTGCAGTTTGATAAGGAAGCTTATCATGAATATCAGGAATTGCAGGACTTTGTCGCTCAGGGAAAGAAAGCAAAGAAAAAGCCCACGTATGAGCAATTGCTTTCTTCAATCAACACCGCTTTAAGCAATATTAAGGCAAATCCATATTATGGAGATTTAATCCCCAGAAAGCACATTTCTAAAGGGATAGTGAACAAGTATGGTGTTGACAAGATTTTTCGCGTGGAGCTTGTAGGATTTTGGAGATTGCTTTACACCGTGATAGGAGAGGAAGCAAGGATAATTGCATTTATTCTTGAGTATATGGATCATAGCGAATATGACAAAGTATTTGGGTATAGGAAGAAATAAACTTACTTTTACTTAGGCATTTCCTAATAGGATTTTCAGGGTAGTCAGAGATATCAGATTTATTTAACAAAAATAGCTTTATGTGCCATAAATGGGGTGAAAGACTCCATCAAGGACAATTATTCAGACATTGTGGTGAGATACAGCCAGGAGTCTTAGATTGTTGAATGCGTGGCATAATCTGTTCCCATAAAGCAACCACAGCCATATAAATCGAGCACTGTGGCGAGGCATTCATTGTTGGTTTGCTTTAGCAAACCCAGAAAGGCTAATCAGGATAGTCTGTTGCCTTTCGCTGCATTAAAGGAAAGAAAACGCATTAAAAGGGAATCAAGAAAATATTTAATTTAACCCCTTAATATTATTTAATGAAGAAATACTGATACAATACAAAGGTATTTATACCATAATAATTACTTCATAATCCATCATAATAAAAAATAATCTTCCAAAATGAACACCAAAGAAAAGGAAAAGAACGTGATTGAAAGCGTGATGTACAGCTACAGCACCACTGCAAGCCCGCTTGAGGAGGAAAACAGGATACTCAAGGAGACCGTGTCGAAGCTCAAGGAGGAGGTCGAGAGGTTCAAGACCCCCCCACTCATGATATGCGAGATACGGAATGTCGAGGGCAACCATGCTATCATAAGGATACCGAACGGCAACCAGTTCTATGTCGGCATTTCTGCGGACTGCGGGCAGCTGAAGCCGGGCGACATGGTGCTCGCGGACCAGAAAAACCTCAATGCCATCAGGAAGCTTTCCATAACAAGGAAATTCAACATACAGAAGTTTGTCATTGTGGAAAAACCCGACACGTCATGGGCAGACATAGGAGGCCTTGACGCGCAGGCAAGGGAAATACAGGAAGTCGTGGAGCTTCCACTGAAAAAGCCCGAGCTGTTCAAGAAAGTAGGCATAACGCCGCCAAAAGGAATACTGCTTTACGGCGAGCCGGGAACAGGAAAGACGCTGCTGGCAAAGGCGGTTGCAGCATCAACAAATTCAACATTCATTGAAGTGGTTGGATCGGAACTGGTGCAGAAATTCATAGGCGAGGGGGCCAAGATAGTCAAGGAAATCTTCGAGTTTGCAAGGAAAAAAGCCCCTGCAATCATCTTCATAGACGAGCTGGATTCACTTGCTGCCAAAAGGGTGGAAGTCGGGACTTCAGGGGAAAGGGAAGTGAACAGGACTTTCATGCAGCTGCTTGCGGAACTGGACGGCTTTGAGCCGCTGGACAAGGTCAAGGTCATAGGCGCAACAAACAGGAAAGACATACTTGACCCTGCAATTGTGAGGCCGGGCAGGCTTGACAGGCTGATCCACATACCGATACCGAACAATGAAGGGAGAAAGGAGATCCTTAAAATCCACACCAAGAACATGAGCCTGGACAAGGACATCAATCTAAAGGACATGATTGAAAGGATGGAAAACTTCAGCGGCGCAGAGATAAAGGCGGCCTGCACGGAAGCCGGGTATTTCGCGATACGCGACAACAGGACGAACATAACCAAAAGCGATTTCCTCGGCGGCATTGAAAAAGTGAAGAAGGAAGAGCTGCTTGAAGGCAATGACTACATGAAGATGTTCGGATGATTTTCTGGCAATAAATTCAGCAAAATAAGTGCGTGCGCTACCTAGTTACTACCTTTCATCATATTGTATCAGAGGGTGTTCACTCGGTCATCGCACACGCATGCATAGAATAGACTGAGTTTTTAAAAGGTTATTTGTTTTCATTTGTGGAAGCTGCCTTCCTGATGGAGTAATTCGCAGGGTTCTTTATCCTTTGACAGAAATTGTCAGGTCTGCAGACTCCCATGTCCTTCATGTACATTGCATTGTCGCAGTTGGGGGGCAGGGCTTTTTTCTTTATCTGCCTGTGATACCTCAGCTGGCCGAGCAGATAGTTCATGCGCACAGGCTCCTTGTTCTTCTCGTTCCATTCGACCAGCTTTTTCTCAATCTCGTCATAACCCCATCCGACAGAGGTGTAGAAGTTTATCAGCACAAACAATGCCCTTTTCTTGCCGTCATCCATGCCGTTATTTATGATGTTGATGCACGGCGGGAAAAACATCTCAGGAATCGCGGATTCTACGGTGAGCAGATGCGTTTTAGTCTGCCTTTTCCTGGAGAATTCCTCCCTCATCTGCGCAAGCTCCTTCTGCCTTGAAGCCCATTCCATGGCCTGGCTGAAAAGCTCCTGCGCATTCTCTTCCTCAAGGTTGTCCTTGTCAAGGAACCTGCTTGAGGATATCTTAAATAGCTCCGGAGTGGCGTCAGCCCTGTTAAAATCAATTACTTTCCTTGGGTCAATGGGCAGAGATACCAGCCCTGATGATTCGTGCATGGAATAAGGCATCCTGTAAAGGTGCCTTGAAGATATGAGTATTGAGTCTATGCTCAGTATAGCCTGCGCATTGAATTTTATCTTGAATTTTGCGCTTTTGCACTTGGGGCACCTGGATGCCCTGCCCAGCTCCTTCTTTTCCATGACAGAGCTGCATTTTTTGCACTTCCTGAAATGCTCGTTTTTGTCTGAATTGTCGCGGGAGCTGCATTTCGGGCAGATGAACTCAAATTTCTTCTCATTGGCGGGAATCCTTGTCTCGCATGAGTCGCAGACCATGCTGACAAGCTCATTATAGGATTTTCCGGTCTTTTCAATGAGCTTGTCTATGCCTTCGGCAGTTATGGTGTCTGTGAAGCCACCATTCACGTCCATGTGATGCACCAGGTAAGAAGATATCAGCCTTACGTCATCAGGAAACCTCAATCTTGTTTCTCCCTTGGCCTCGATAGTCTTGGGAAAAGCCTCAAACGGAACTCCTATATGGAAGCCCTTGTTGCCGGAGAACTTGCAGCTTATGGACTTTACCTTGTGCTCCTT
>JACOZO010000042.1 GCA_016181325.1 Candidatus Woesearchaeota archaeon
ATGATTTATATTGCGAGGCATTAAGGAGATGCGGCCTGGAAGTTATTGCGCTTGAGCCTGATTTAAAATATCCTGACGGGTGCTTTGTGGAAGATACAGCTATAATAACCGAAAAAGGCGCGATAATAACCAGACCTGGCCAGCCGAAAAGACTGGGAGAAGAAAAAAGAATTAAAGATGTCATTTCAAGATATATGCCGGTTAAGTCTATAGAGCCTCCCGGAACGGTTGACGGCGGAGATATTTTGAGTCTCAATGGCCATTTTTACATAGGGCTTTCAAAGCGAACAAATCAGGAAGGGGCGAAACAGCTGTCCTCAATTTTGTCAAGGCAAGGCTATGCTTCTTCTGCAATCCCAGTAACACAGGTTCTGCACCTGAAAACTGGGGTAACCTATATTGGTAGCAAGACTCTCATCACAACTGTGGAATTTTCGGATAAATTCCAGTCATTTTATGTGATTGAAGTTGATGAGGCAGAGATGTATGCCGCAAACTGCCTCTTAGTCAATGGGTTTTTATTGGTTCCGAAAGGATTTCCAAAAATAAAGCAAAGAATTCTTGAATTGGGATGCAGGATTATTGAAGTTGAAATGTCTGAGTTTAGAAAAATGGATGGAGGCCTTACCTGCTTATCCCTATTATTTTGATTTTTATTGAATTAATTTTTATGAATTATTGCTTGCGATGCTCCTTTCTCCTAACCAAAAGCGATGCTGACATCCCTGCCGCAGCCCCGAGCAGGAATACAAGGGCAAGTTTCCAGTCAATACCCAGCTTCCTGGCTGAAATGGCCTTTCCGTTTTCCTCCTTGAAGTAAATGTCAAGGTTGCCCAGCTCTGAAGCATACTCGCTGTATAACAAAGAAGATATCCTGCTGCTGTTCCTCAGCGAGTTCGCATACTCGTAATAGCTGTAGCCCAATATGGGGAATATCCCCTTGCTGGCCTCTTTAGCCAGCACCTGCTCAGCCACTTTCAGCTTCTTGTCAAGGAGCGCGTCAAAATTCGGCTCCTCCACCCCGAACACGCTCAATACCACGTCAACATCGGCTTTCGACTTGCTGGCCTTGAAAAGGCACAGCTCAAAATTTCCCGAAGAAAAGTCATTGTACGCGTCAGAAAGCTCTTTTCTCACATTGGCCAGCGAGTTTGGAAGGTAGAACTCGACATACTGGAGCCTTTCCTCTACCTCGGATATCTTGTCCTGGCACGATCTCTTGACGCTTTCCCTGCCAAGGTTGAATTTTTTGCCCTTGCCTGTGAAAAATTTTGCCCATGAATTGACGGAATTGAGCCTTTCATTGGCATACGCAAGGTTTCTCAGGACAGGGCTTGAGACTTCTTCAGATGCGTTAAGGCTCTCCAGGGCTTTTTCAGCCGCAGAGCGGGCGTCAGAAATCCTTTCTTTTGCAGCCATGTAGGCTTCCAGGGAAGTTATGGTATTCCTGTCCTTTGCCTCTATTGATTCTTCAACCTGGCCTATGCCATCATTCAGCAGCCTCAGCCGCTCCATTATCTATGCCTTTGACGCGTTTTGCTTTATCAGTATGACGTTGCCGAACTCCACATTTGCGCCGAAGCAGTAGCTTGCAGAGGAATAGAATTCCCCGGAATCAAATGCATTCTTGCCGCGCTGCGTGCCGTTCAATGCCGACTCCAGCAGTTCGGTTATGTTGGCCGAAGACTCAATGTCGGCAGACGCCTGGCGAAGGGCATCGCTTCTTCTGCAGAGCTCCACTGACAGCGACTCCATTGTTGAGGCATATTCCTTATCGATGCTTATCGGGGGGTATTCTATTTCCAAGTCCTTCCCGGTAAATTGGTATATTGCCTCGCTTAAAGTGGATATCTCGGTGATCTCTATGCCAAGCTCCCTTGACAGCCCGCCCATATCAAGAGATTCATTTCCTTCTGATTTTATTGACTCCCCGAATGGGATGAGGGCTTTCCTGAGCCCCGCCCTGGATGCTGCCCCTATCTTCTCCCTTAATCCCCCCACAGGGCCTATGACGCCTCCTGAATTGATGGTGCCTGTTGCAGCAATCCTGCGCTCGGCCCTGCGATTATTGAAGAGTCGGCTGTTATGGTATAGAAGAAGTCATATCTGCTGCAGTCCTCCTCTATAAAGTCGCAGGCTATGGTCTTGGCAAACCTTGTCGAGATCTGGGTGTCAGTCCTTGTAACGGGAAATGTCTCAAGGAACACCCTCCCAGAGCCCGGCTTTATCTCAAGGTAAAGGTCTGCCGTGCCTCCCCTTACGCTGCCGTTCGCCAGCTCCGTTACAGCAAGCAGCTTCATATGGCCGGACTGCGCGAATGCAGCCTGCAAGGACAGCGCCATCAGGAAAAGAAAAAATAGGGTTCCGATAAGAGATTTTGCATTTTTCCCCATTTGCCAGTTGATTTTCCGTGGATATATAATAATTTTGTTTTGGAGTAGCGGTTCTCTATTCGGAAGCTTCTTGTCGTTAATTGTCGCGAAGCGACGGAATGAATTATAGTAGTTTCGGAAGGCTAAGCAGTTACAAATAAAAGAAAAAATTGATTCCGCAATTACAGGTATATTATCATATTGACTATCAGATGGAATATTACGGGATAAGCCAGATTCCTTTTTGCCTTGTACAGGTATGCCGCCGCAATCCCGAACAGCAGTAATGCCGCGTAGTACAGCGCTACATACACTGCAGTTATTGAAATTGAGGCTGAAATCGCGCCAAAGTGCGCAAAGACCGCCTTGATCCCGACAAAATGTGACAGTGCAAACACAATGGCCTGCAGCATGATTGCCCTGTCCAGCGCAAATGCCCTTTCCGCCAGCTCCAGGATAACTCCCCTGAAAAGCATCTCTTCAGATATGGCCACCAGTATCAGGTAGACAAGCATGCTCACAAACGGCAGTTCTATCAGGGAGGACGCCGGCTCCGGAACAAAGTAGAATACAATGCCAAAGATGGCGGCTATAAGGGCAGTCTTGATTATAGCATCCCATTTGAGAGGCTCGAATTCCAGGATTATCCCGAAGAATTTCAGTGATGCCTTGGAGAGCACGATGATGATTATAGGCTGCAGGTATGTGAAGAAAAACAGCGCATTCGGCGAAAGGGCGCCCCTTGAATAGAAGGCTGTTATGACCAGTATCATGAATATCGAGATTGAGATGGTGACTCCGAGGATATAATCGTCCCACTTCTCCTTCTGGTCGAATTCCCTGTACAGGGCAAAGCTGAAGACAAGCAGGCTTGCGATGGCTATTGCGGTCGAAGTTATTGCATATTGTGATTCTGAGTATAATAAGAAGGCAGGCACCAGGAAAAACAGGGCTGTGTAGGCCATTATTGCCTTATCCGTCATGATCTCTTTGGTTTCCTGCGTTATGATGAATCTTGACAGGTAATAGCCGACGACAAAAAAGCCCCCTATGTAGAACACAGTCTCTATGACAAACAGCATTAAAAACAGCATTATCAGCAGTATCTGGTGGGATGACAACGAATATTCAAGCAGGTAGGTGTAATAGTGGAATGTCGAGAGGTAGAAGTTCCAGACGTATTTGCCAAGGAAGATAAGGCATGCAAGGAAGGTGATTGTCAGCGCATATTCACGCATCTTCCTGCTGCTGAAGAAAATCACGGCAATTCCTGCAAGGACAATTAGCGCTCCGAACAGCAAAAAAAGCGGATAGCCGGAGTCGGATATTCTCGCAGTTATGAAATCGACGCCCTGTATCCCGACATATTCCCCGCTTGAATCTTTTATTATCGGCAGCGACTCTGTCCAGGGGGCCAGCAGGAATATGGTTATGGAGATGAACACCGCATACAGGAATATCCTGAATCCTGTTTTCTCCAGGTAGGATGTCAGCTCCTTGTTTAGCACGTACAGGAATAGCAGCATGACAGGCACCATGAACAGGAAAAGAAGTCCCAGGGAACTTACCAGATAAAGGATGAAGTAATACACTTTCTCTACGCCCGTGCTTATCGCTTCAGAGCCGAACAGCTGGAACAGTGAAAGGTGAGGGCCCTGGTTGAGCGCGCTGACATAGTACTCGTCCAAAGTCAATGTGGGGATGAAATAAGGCATCATGAACAATGTGGCATCGCTCATGTAATGGAAGATGAGGAGTATGCTGAAGCCGAAAATGAAATACTGCCTGTCATTGAATATCTTTGTTACCAGGTCTATCAGCTCCTGGTCAAGGCTTCCAAGCTTGTCAACGACCTTGATTCCCGTATTATCAAGGTCTTTTATGTTCATTATGATGGCTATTATGAGCAGGGAATTGCTGATCGTGACGATGAACCACTGGTTGACAAGGCTGAAGAAATACTGCGAGAAAAGCAGGAGCACGATGAGGCTGGTGCAGACTTTTATTGTTGTATACCTGTTCAGGCCTTTGCTCGAAAATCCCTCCCAGAACTCCTCTTTTTTTGTGAACAGGCTCACAAAAGGGTATATCATCGACTGCTTGTCGAATCTTTGCGTCAGGCTGATTATCACCGCGCCCAGGGATATAAGCATGAACCCGACATTTGCGGAGAACAGGCTTATCTGGGAGCCTGAGGTATAGGCATACATCGAAGCATCTATGATGGATTGGGATACCTGCTCAGGCAGTATAGACAGGTAAAAAAGGATTGTGTTTAATGCATCATGGTCGTAATTTGCCGTCTGTATTATCCTTGTGAAAGTGTCAATTATGAAGATGTACAAAGATACCAGCAGAAAATAATCAACCCATTTCTTCTTGGCGCCGAACAGGAATTTTGAAGGGCTGAATTCGACCCACATCAGGAAAAGCAGGAATGCCGACAGCAGCTTTCCTGTAAGGTTGAAATATCCAAGAAGCCCCGCTATGCCGAACGCAAGCATAGCCAGCTTGAATGCCCAGCCGCCGTAAAATAAAAATTTCCCATAGGCCTCCTTGTTTCTCTTCAGCAGCCGGTAAATTATTATTATTGCCAGCAAGGCTGCAAAAAAGCCTGCAACTTTTATGTTCCTTGCAAGGACCTCGTCATTTTCTGACGGGGCGTAATCGTGTATCGATACCTGTTTCTGCTCCTGTATTGCCAGGAATGTCACATCTTCGATGCTGCCCTGCTCCCCTATAAGGCCGTAGAATGCCAGCACAAGCAGGACAGCCACAGCGGCCTTTTTTATTATATTTTCCAGCATTTTATTTGTCTGATTTTTTTAAATTCAGGATTCGCCAATGAAAAAATCTGCCAGCAGAGGTATTAGCGGCGTGGCTCCTATTTGCCCTTAAGCTTTTCTATCCTGCCCTCAATCCTTTCCTTTGACGCCTTGTATGACTCATAAGAAATTAATTTTGACATGTAGGCCTGGTTAAGGGCTGCAAGCTCTTTCTCCAGCTTTCCGGTCTTCTCTTCCTCCCGATAGAGCTTTCCCCTCTCTTCTTTTGTCCTTGGAAGTGCCCTTCCTGCAGGGATTTTCATTTTCAGTATGAAGAATACCACTGCGCCGGCAACTCCTGCGATTATGATGATCATCGGTATCAGCGCGGAATCACCGAAAGAAAGCGGATACAGCCTTATGGACTTGGGGCTTACCTCGAACAGGTCGGATCCCAGCCCGACGGCATCCTCATGGGTCACTTTGACGAGCGCAATGTAGTTGCCCGGCCTGGAATCGCTTGGTATTAGGAGCTCTCTTGTGAATTTCGCCTGGTTCTCCAGGGCGACGGTCTCATGCTCGCTTGAAACAAGGTTGCCCTTGGAATCTTTAACGGAGTATTCCACATTGACATCAACCCTGCCAAAGCCACGCACATTGAAGATGGAGACTTCCATCACTATGCTCTGCCCGGGGGCAATCCTCTTGTATTCCGGCAGCACCTGCACATCGACGTCAAACAATGGCTTGCCTGACTCTATCTCGATGATTGCATTGATCTTCTGCTCGCCTGAAGCGTCTTTGATGCTGATTTCCCTCGGATACACGTCAGGCTGCTGGCTCTCCCCTGCCTTGAAGATAAGGCTTATGATTCTTTCCTCCAATGGCGCCAGCTGGATTTCAAGGATATTTTCCAGGGGCGATGCAAGGAAATCCTTCAGGCTTGTCAGGTCTATGGACATCTTCATGGGAAGATTTCCGTTATTTTTTATGGAAAAAGTCTCCTCTTTTGTCTGGCTTTGCCTGAGAACAATCTTGAGGTTCTGCCTGCTTAAGGTAAATTCGCCTTTTGTGACAAGAACGCCGCCTCCGCCGCCTCCTGCGCCTGCTGTGCCGCCTCCGCCGCCTCCTGAGCTTGAGCTGGAACTGGAGCTGGATGAGCTGGAGGATGCAGTGGGCACTGTTGATACCACGACTTTACTGCTGGAAAGCTTTTCCGTGGGGACATTGCCGTTGGCAGTATACCCTATTACGGCCCCTGCGCTGTCGCTGAATGACCATCTCACTATAGGATCAGGGACCACGATGATCATTGTCTGGTTTATCTTGTTTGTGATGTCCCTGCTCGCGTTCAGGTCATTGCTTCCTGTAAGGTTTTTTACCAAAAATACATTGACGTAATATTCTCCTGACTGGGACTCATTAATTGAGACATTCTGCGTGAAAAGCGTGATATTCTCGGTTCTTCCGTTCAGATAGACCTGTGTCAGCACCTGCACCACATAAGTAACGGTTGTCTTGTTCTGCAATACTTCAGAATTCGCTTCGAAAGTCGCCTGGTCAGAGCCTGATAAGCTTGAAAGCGCCCCAAGCTCGTCAGTAACATTGTTTTTAGTCGCATTGTCAAGCACTACTGAAAGATTGCTGTTGAAAAGCTGGACATCGACTGACTGAACTGTCGTGTTCTTTATTATGCTTATCTGCTCCAGCTTCTGGGATATATTCGTGGATTTTGTGGCATTATCATCGCTGCTCGCGTTGATGTTTATTATATCCTGAAGCAGGGTTTGTATGGAGCTGACGGCATTGCTTAAGTTTGCTATTACATTAAGAGACACAAGCGTGGAGTTATATTGGGCTACAGTGATTGCTGCCGCAAAAGTGTCTACTTTGGCCTCAAGCGATGCTGTGCTCTGGAGTGCAGTTATTGTATTATTTGTATTGTTGATTTCCGCCGCTGCAGTTTCCACTGAATTATTCAGGAATACTTCATACACATTCCTCAGGGTGAAAGTATAGTTCTTCTTCGCAACATTGTTTGTCTGGTCGGAAGCATTGACTATGAGGTGGTTTGTGCCGACAGCCCATGTGGAATTGTCAACCTTTAGCTCGTAAATGCCGTTGAATGATGTTGGCGTCCCGTCATTGAGAGTGTACCATGCATTTGCCAGATAAAGATCCGTGATTTTCCATGCCAGCAGCGTGTTATTGGCTACAGTGGAGCTGTTCGCAGGGGAAGTTAGGTTTATCATGGGGATTGTTGTGTCAGAAAGTATGGATGCCCCCTGAGATCCTGAAGAAACATTTCTCAGGTTTCCTGCTGTGTCGTAGGCAAGCACATTAAACTTGTTCCATCCCTCTGCGAGATTTATTGAGGCATTCCAGCTTCTCGCGGATGTGTCCAATGTAGCAAGGACTATGTGGGAGCTGTTTACTTCCACCGATATGTTTGAGATTGCATTATCGTCGGAATATTGCCCGGACACATTGGCGCTCCTGCCTGTTGTGGCTGGTTGCGCCGTTATGTTGACTTCAGGAGGATTGATGTCTGAAATCACTGTCAAAAAGACGCCGACATTGGAGCCGACACCGATGGCTATGGCTGAGCATACAGCAAAGAGCGCAAGCAAAATCACCGCCTTTTTTTCCATTTTGTTCAGTCCCGCATCATCTTTTGGATTTCTTATTCCTCTTGCTTATAAATATTAATAGTAATATTACCATGGCAATCCCGAATAATGGGCCATATCGGGCGCTCCCGTTTTCCAATTGCGCATTTTCATTCTCCTTGATTTTCAGCCTGAAATTTTTTCCGACTTTTAGCAGGAGCGGCAGGCCTGCGCCGGCGCCTGAAAGCTGGTGCACTGTATACTCGACAACATAAGTCCCGGGCTCCGCATTTTCTGCCGTTATATTGAATTTGACGGGCATGCTTGATTTTGGAGGGATTGTATATTCATCCTGGAAGCCGATGATTTTCAAAAATTTCGGGTCATATGTCAATTTCACCCTTAAAGGCTCTTCGCCCGGGTTTTGTATCCTTGCCTCGTAAAGCCTTGAGCCGCCTTCCACGAGCTCCATCGTATCGTTGGCTAAATAGTCCGATACGACGCCCAATGCCTTTGCATCATAAATTGCAGTCATTAAATTCACCATTATCAGCACCATTATTTTCATTTTCTTTGATGATCCCATTTTTCTTTATTCTCATGGCAGGTCAACAGCCGTCATGTTCCATGTGCTGTTGTAATTCTGGATTGTCAGGCCCGAGGAAGGCACATCCACCCAGAAATATAATGACTGGTTTCCGGATGCTGATGTTATCAGGTCATTGTAGTCTGTCAGCGCGCTTGCATGGCCGTGCCTTAATGTCAGGTTCGCAGTCGCGTCTCTGCCGGGTATTGTAACTGCCGACGTGCCAAGCGCTCTTCCGGCTCCAAGAGTGGCATTTGTGTAGTTTATCGTGAATTGGGAGGCAGCTATTGATTTTGTCGCATCTGAAGTCCCTATCAATGCCGCTGCGGTCAGGTTCAGCTGGTCAAAGTCGTCATTCCCTGTATTGTTAAGTATGAGAGGCAATACGGCAGGCTGGTCGTTCTGTCCCAGATTGACATTTGAGAAGTTTATGAACGCCCTTGAGAAGGATATGGCGGATAATTCATTATAGGTAAATATGTGGGTATTATTCGTGCCGGTTGCGCCGTTGATATCCTGGACCCTTGCATCAACAATCCAGTTGGAGCTTGCATTGTCAAAGTACTTCATCAGCACGGTGCAGTTGATTACTACCCTGACCGGGCTTCCTTCAGTATGGTTGCTGCATGTCCCGAATTCCCCGCCCTGCGCAGATATGTTGAACCTGAACTGGCCTCCGCTGCCCCCTAATGTGAGGTTTACGATGGCAGTTGTCGCATTGATCTCGCTTATACCATCAGGATCGGTTACGTTGAAGGATATCAATATTCTGGATAAGCCGCCTTCCGTTGGATCGACGGAGAATCCTGAAGCGTTGCTGAGCTGTATTACAGGGACCTGGTTTCTTGTGGCAACTGTGATTAAAGTCTGGTTTCTTGCCACGTTGCCTGACGAGTCATTAACTATGGTGGTTACGTTAATTACGCATCCAATATCGCATTCTACTGTGAAGTTCTGCGCGAAAGAAGCGTCTCTGCCGCTGAATGTGAAGTTAAAGTACCTTATTTTGTCCTCATTTCCTGATGTTGCATTGATTATAAATTGGGCTGCGCTTAGTAACACGTTGTCTGACACGTTATAGGTGAAGTTCAGTGTGTCATTCTGGAATACGTTTGTAACAGTCTTGTTGAAGGAGAAGTTCACCAATGGTGATGCCCTGTCAGCTACTGTAATCAATGTTGAGTTCTGCCTGACATTATTGCTTGTGTCAGTCACATAGACGGTGAAATTTATTACAGAACTGCCTTCTACAGTGATTCGTGTCACATTATGTATGCTTGAAGCTTTAGTCCCCCCAGTGAAGTTTACATAGGTTATTCCGCTCATGTTGTATGTTATGTTGATGAACCTTATGTTCGTCTCGTCTGTCGCGTTTGCGCTTATGTTGATGTAGTCGTTGAAAGCAGGGGACGTGCTGTTGAATGTCACGTTTATTACAGGGAATACGGTGTCTCTTACCTGTATCAGGGTTGAGTTCTGCCTGACGTTATTTGCCGTGTCTGTGGCATACATTGTGAAGTTAATCAGGCAGCCTGAGCACGTAATTGTGGTGAAGTTGTGTATGCCTGCCGCCAATCCCGACGCTGAATAATTGGCCTTGACGATTGCGCCTGTCATGTTATAAGTGATATTCACAGACAATAATTGGGTTTCATCAGTTATATTCCCGCTGAAGTTGAGCACATCATTTATTGCAGGGCTTGTTATATTAAATGTGGTGTTGACTACCGGGAATATCTCGTCAACGACGGTGATTAATGTGGAGTTCTGCCTGACATTGTTGGATGTATCTGTTGCGTATACTGTGAAGTTAATGACAGAGCCTGTCACGACATCAGATAATTGGGTGTCATTCCACACGCTGGCAGTTTTGCCGGAAACTGAGTAATTGGCGTGCCTCAGTATGCCGCTCATGTTCCATGTGATGTTGATGTATCTCAATCCAACATCA
>JACOZO010000043.1 GCA_016181325.1 Candidatus Woesearchaeota archaeon
GGCGGGATTTCCTATATGAATGAAATTGAGTGGCTCGAAGATGCAGGCATAGATTCCCAGATAGGAATGGCTTTGTACACCGGCAAAATCAGCTTGCCAAAGGCATTTATCTCTGTTTTGGATTTCAGTAAAAACAATGGATTGATCCCAACAATAGTCCAGGATGAGCAAAAGCAGGTATTGATGCTCGCATTTTCCAGCAAAGAATCTCTGCGTAAGGCATTGGCTGAAGGAAGGGCTGCCTATTTCAGCAGGTCAAGAAAAATGCTTTGGACTAAAGGAGAAACTTCCGGCAATTATCAGGAAATTCTAAAGGCCAGATACGATTGTGATAGGGACACGTTGCTTTTTACCGTCAAACAGAAGAATGCTGCCTGCCACGAAGGAAAATATTCTTGTTTTGCTGAAAAAGAATTCAATTTTCAGGAATTGTATGACGTGATAGAAAGCAGAATAAAAAATCCTATTGCCAATTCATACACGTCAAAAATTGCCTCAAGTGAAAGCAGGATTAAGCAGAAGATAAAGGAAGAATGCATGGAAATTTTGGCATACAAAGATAAAAATAATCTGATTTGGGAAATATCAGATTTGCTTTACTTTATTTTTGTCTTGATGGCTAAGAATAAAATTCAGATTAAGGATGTTGAAAATGAATTATGGAGAAGAAGATGAAAGAGATAAACAAGACTGTCAACAAAATAATTGAAGATGTAAAAAGTAAAGGAGATGCTGCAATTAGATATTACACCAAAAAATTTGATAACATTGAATTGGGATCACCTTCAGTTACAAAACTGGATATTAAATCTGCATATAAACAAGTTGACAAAGAAACGATAAAAACCCTGAAATTTGCGAAGAAAAACATAGAGTTTTTTGCAAGACAGCAATTAAAGCAGTTCAGGAATTTTGAAGTGAGGAACAATGGGGTTAGATTAGGGCAAAGAGTAATCCCAATAGAAAAAATTGGTGTTTACATCCCAGGAGGCAACTATCCGCTTCCTTCAACTGCATTAATGTGTATTATCCCGGCAAAATTAGCAGGGGTTAAACAAATAATAGCCTGCTCTCCAAAAATAAAGGCAGAAACAATTGTTGCCGCCGATATCGCAGGAGCAGATAAGATTTTCAGGATTGGAGGAGCGCAGGCAATAGCGGCAATGGCATATGGGACAAAACAAATCCCTAAAGTTGATAAGATTGTAGGACCCGGGAATATTTATGTTACTGCTGCTAAAAAAGCAGTTTATGGAGATTGCGGAATTGACTTTTTGGCAGGGCCAAGTGAAATTATGATTATTGCGGATGAAACTGGAAATGCTGAGTATATTGCGGCTGATTTGCTTGCACAGGCAGAGCACGATATAAATGCTAAAACATATCTAGTAACTACATCAAAAGAATTAGCCAGAAAAGTAAATGCGCAAATTAAAATTCAGTTGCCTAGATTAAAAACTAAAAGAATAGCAGGATTATCTTTAAAAAATGGAGATATACTCATTGTTAAAAATTTGAATGATGCTGTAAAGATAGCTAATGAAAAAGCACCGGAACACTTGGAAATACAGGTAAAAAATCCGGAAGCGATAGTCAGAAAATTGAAAAATTACGGCTCATTGTTTGTAGGAGAGAATACTGCGGAAGTTTTCGGAGATTATTGCAGTGGCATTAATCACGTGCTTCCAACAAATGGTGCAGCCAGATATGCCGGAGGATTATCAGTAAAAGACTTTGTAAAGATTGTGACGTATCAGAAGTTTGATAGGAAGGTTCCAAAAGACATGATTAAGGCAGCTTCAAAACTGGCAGATATAGAAGGGCTTGATGCGCACAGAAGGGCGGCTGTAATCAGATTGAAGAATACTAAGATAGTGCAAACCTCATTAACAGGTAAATGAATCAAGTCATTCACAGATTTGCCTATTTCCTTTCAATATAGAAAGATAATCCTGATTATTCACCAATCCAAAACCTATAAATAAAGCTTATTTTATTTGTGATAAATGCAACTGCAAAATTTGCTTGATTCTGGTGTTTGTTGTGGCGGTGCTCTGTTGTGGCGGTGCTCTCCATGCCTAAATACATAGTCGTTGCCGGCGGGGTGATGAGCGGCGTCGGAAAGGGCGTGACATCAGCTTCCATTGGGAAAATTCTCCAGGAGCACGGCTTCAAGACGACTGCAATCAAGATTGACCCGTACATAAATTATGACGCTGGAACCCTAAGGCCGACGGAGCACGGCGAAGTCTGGGTCACAGATGACGGGGGGGAGATAGACCAGGACCTGGGCACTTATGAAAGGTTCATGGACATGGACATCCCCAGGAAAAACAACCTGACAACAGGGCAGATCTACAAGGCAGTCATTGACAGGGAGAGGGCAGGCAAATACCTGGGAGAAACTGTCCAGTTCATACCCCACATACCGGAAGAGATCAAGAACAGGATAAAAGACGCTTCTGATGAATACGACTTTGTGATTGTCGAGATTGGCGGCACGATCGGCGATTATGAGAACATCCCCTTCCTGTTTGCCATGAAAAGCCTTGAGAGAAGTGTTGGCGAGAAAAACATGATTTACATCCTGATAACATACTTGCCCATCCCGAGCCACATAGAAGAGATGAAGACAAAGCCCACGCAGCAGGCGATAAGGCTGCTTTCAGAATCAGGCATTTTCCCGGATTTCATAATTTGCAGGGCGAAAAAGCCCCTTGACATCGTGAGGAAAAAGAAGATTGAGACCTATGCCAACATAATTTCAGAGCACGTGATTTCCGAGCCCGACATAGACACAGTGTACCAGATACCCCTGGACCTTGAGAGGGAGAAGCTGGGAGAAAAGATACTGAGGCAGTTTGGCATGAAGTCAAGAAAGGAGCCCAATTGGGAAGGCTGGAAAAAGCTTGTTGAGAAAATAAGGGCTCCAAAAAATACAATAAAAATCGCAATTGTCGGGAAGTATATTGACATCGGGGATTATGCGCTTGCCGATTCCTATGTCAGCATCAACCAGTCATTGATGCATGCAGGAGCAGAGCTGAATGTCGGCATTGACATCAACTGGCTTGACTCAAAGATGTTTGAAAAAGACAAAAACTCAGTCAGCGTCCTGAAGAAATATGGCGGCATAATAGTTCCTGGGGGCTTTGGAAGCTCAGGCGTGGAAGGGAAGATAATGGCCATAAATTACGCAAGGGAAAATAATATACCATTCCTTGGGTTATGCTACGGCCTGCAATTGGCAACAATTGAATTTGCAAGGAATGTCTGCGGCATCAAGGATGCGAATACCACTGAAGTGAATGCAAAAACAGGCGCTCCTGTCATTGACGTCCAGGTGTCGCAGAAGGACATCCTTGACAAGGGCATGTACGGCGGCACGATGCGCCTTGGGGCGTATGCTGCCGTTATGAAGGAAAGGACAAAAATCCTGAAGCTTTACGAGGAGACCGGAAGGCTTGCAGATGATGAGAAAAGGATTGCGGAGCTTGCAAAGGACAAGACCCAGAAGTTCAGGCTTGGCATCCTTCCAAAGGAGCACAAGGCAGTCCTGGAAAGGCACAGGCATAGGTACGAGGTGAACCCCGCTTACATCCAGCAGCTTGAGTCAAAAGGCATGATATTCTCAGGCTATCATGAAAGGGAGGACGGCACTAAACTGATGGAATACATAGAATTGCCAAACCATCCATATTTTGTGGGGACACAGGCCCATCCGGAATTCAAGTCAAGGATGGGGAATCCAAGCCCTCTGTTTTACGGGTTTGTTAAGGCGTGTGTTAAGTGAATATTCTCTGAAAAAAGATTTAAAACGACTGTCATTTCCCTTGTATGATGGGCAATAAGATTTCTGCACTAGAGTATGCACTGGCGTTAGATATAAGAGCAGACATAAGGGACCATAAGGAAACTCTCGGTGATGCCGACAGGACAAAACTTAACAGGTTGAGGGATTATTCAGCATTCTCCTGGGCACACATTCAGAGGTATTTGCCTCCTGCTATTGGTCTTTTGGGGCTGGAGGAGATACTGGCTCAAGGCAGGCTTGAACAGGGCGCTGTAAAGGTAGCCGCTGCCGCTTCTGCCATTGTATTTGATGTATATTTGAGAATATTTGGCACAAACGTGAGCAGGGCCCATGCTGTCATCGATTACTTAACGGGAAAAGATGTCACGGAATATGTCAAGGTGTATGAGCCTCTTGTCAGGAAAATGGCCCATAGAGTGCCTTTATCAAAAGTAATGGATTACTGGATCCATCTTAGATCCTATATTTACAGGTTCGGATATGCATCTTTAGAAGTCCATGGCATGATGAAAGTATTTAACGCAGATTATATCCAAGGAGTAGCCGAAGTAGGGGTAGGCATTTACAAAAACTTTGGAGACTACAGGACTATTCAGCAGCGAAGGGTCTGGTTGGGTTTTCATGAAAGGGTCAAGAAAAGTGGAGCATTGCCTGATATCACAGGAAATGTAGATTCTCAAGTGGATTTAAAATCAGGGGAAGCAGCAAGCTGACAGACTACCATAACATTTATTAAATATCACTTTTACTTGAATTCCTTAACAATATGGAAGGGAACAAGCAGTCATGGTTGCTGGGCATCTACGACAGAAAATACAAGCAGCTTCTTGTCATACCGTTCGTCATATTGTTCATAGCGCTTTCCCTCATATTCTACAAATACGCGACGACAGGTGAATTCCTTAACAAGGACATTTCGCTTAAAGGAGGCATAATACTTACGCTCCCTTTAAAGGACTCGAGGCTGGTGCCGCAGCAGCTCGAGGATTCCTTGCAGAATAAATACCCGGGAAATGACATATCGGTGAGGAGCCTGAAGAATCTCGGCGTGCAGGAAGGGTTCATAATCGAGGCGGACATAGACTCTGCCGACAAAGGCCAGATTGACTCATTCCTGGCTGATGTGGAAAGCCTTATCGGCGCCAAATTGGGGGATGTGCATTACGGCATTGAGACTGTTGGCTCTTCCCTTGGTCAGAATTTCTTCAGGGAGTCATTGAAAATGCTGTTCTTCGCTTTCCTGTTCATGGGAATCGTAGTGTTCATATATTTCAGGACATTCATACCAAGCATTGCTATCATACTTGCCGCATTCTCCGACATGGCTGTCGCGCTTGCCGTCATAAACCTAATGGGGATAAAGATAGGGACAGCAGGCATTGCAGGATTCCTCATGCTCATTGGCTATTCAATAGACACAGACATACTCCTGACTGTAAGGGTGCTCAAGAGGAAAGAAGGCACAATCATGGACAGGGTCTACAGCTCGATAAAGACTGGGATGACTGAAACGATAACGGCAATTGTAGCCGTCACAGTGGCTATGCTTGTCACCCAGTCAGAAGTGATCAAGCAGATAATGCTCATCCTCCTGATAGGATTGGCAGCCGACATAATATTCACATGGATACAGAACGTAAGCCTGCTGAGGATATACCTGGAAAGAAAGGGAAAGAAGGCGCTGGAGTAAGCGAATAGAAACAAAATGAACCAAAAAATAAGGGAGCTGCTCACAAACTGGAGGATAATACTTCTTATAGTTCTGATAATCATATCAATAGCATTAATCAGCCCAAATCCATACAGCAAGGGCGCTGCCATTAGAAGCGTTGCAGTGAACAGCTCTGCCAGCGAGGCAGGCATACAGTCTCCAAAGCCGACGACATTGCCCATGGACAGGGAAAGGATTCTGGCAATTAACAACATAGATGTCAATAATGCTGATGACCTTTACAGGCTAACAAGCTCCCTGCCGTCTAATGCATCCATACAGCTCAAGACCAGCAAGGGACTGTACAAGCTCAGGACAAGGGAGAAATTCATAATAACAAAATTGAACGAGACGGAAGAAAAAATTATCGAAGAGAATATTGAAGTCAATGAAACCGTTAATGGCACAATAAAGACAATAATCAGGCCGGTGCAGAAAAAAATCATTGTTCCGAAGACCATAAAGACAAAAATAGGCACAGAGGACATTGGATTGGGCGTCTTTGACGCGCCCCAGACAAACATCAGGAAAGGCCTTGACCTGCAGGGCGGCACAAGGGTTGTGCTGCAGCCCGAATACAGGCTCAGCGCCTTTGACATGGACATTCTCATCGAAAACATGAAGCAGAGGCTGAATGTCTACGGCCTCAGCGACATTGTCATCAGGGCTGCCGGGGACCTGGACGGCAACCAGTACATCGTTGTGGAGATTGCAGGGGCCACCCAGGAGGACATAAAGGACTTGCTGGCGAAACAGGGCAAGTTCGAGGCAAAGATAGGGAACGAGACTGTCTTCAGGGGGGGCAGCGACATAAAATTCGTGTGCAGGTCCGCTGACTGTGCAGGAATTGACCCTAATGCAGGCTGCGGCCAGTCCGGCAGCCAGTGGTCATGCAGGTATAGGTTCACAATCACATTGTCAGAAGAGGCTGCCAGGAGGCAGGCAGAGGCTACAAAGGACCTTGAGGTCATAACTGAGGGCGGAAGGGGGAATGAGTACCTGAGCAAGCCTCTTGAATTCTATCTGGATGATGTCAGGACAAACGAGCTCAACATAGGCGCTGAGCTGAAGGGCCAGGCAACCATTGATGTTGCCATTTCCGGAAGCGGCATAGGCGCAAACAACCAGCAGGCGCTCTACAATGCTCTCATAGACATGAAAAAGATGCAGACAATCCTCATCACAGGCTCGCTGCCGATAAAATTAGACATAATAAAGACTGATTCAATTTCACCTGTCCTTGGGGAAGGATTCGTCAATAATTCCCTGCTGATGGCCGCTCTTGCAATCCTTGCAGTGACTATTGTCCTTGTTGTCCGGTATAAGAAGCTCATTATCGCAATCCCAATCCTGATAACGATGCTTTCAGAGATAATAATCCTCTTGGGAGTGGCCGCATTCATCGGCTGGAACATCGACATGGCGGCAATTGCAGGAATATTGACGGCAATAGGCACCGGCGTGGACGACCAGATTGTCATAACAGATGAGACACTGAGAGGAGAATCCTCTTCTGCATTCAGCTGGCGCGAGAGGATAAAGAGGGCCTTCCTGATAATAATGCTGGCATACCTGACATTGGTTGTAGCAATGATCCCATTGATGTTCGCAGGCGCAGGCCTGCTGAAGGGCTTTGCACTGACGACAATAATAGGCGTCACGGTCGGGGTGTTCATCACAAGGCCGGCCTACAGCAGGTTTGTCGAGATATTCCTGAAATAAGAGTTATATTCATTAAAATTTGAGTTAATTAATATTTCCTTTTTAAACGGAGATTTTCCCTTTTATCCTTGTTCTTTATGTATAGCATAGCTCATTTTAAGGAACTCTCAGATCTCCAGTCCTGCGGACATATAGTCTACCTTCGGTAGAATTGATTGGGAACTCAAATTTTACTTTTCGTCTATGAGAATCCTGTTGCCAAAAATAAAGCTTATTTGCCTTTCTTCTTGGTTTGATTTCATTAATTTCATAACACATTCACCTTAATATGCAACTTAAAACCAAAAAATATTTAAACAAGTGTTAAAAATAATTGACATATGTTAAAATTAATTAACAATCTAAGGCCATTTTTTGAAGACTGCTACAGAAGAATAAATGTAAGGGAGTATGCCAAGATCGTGAAGGTATCGCCTCCAACTGCCTCAAGCCTTCTTGAGAGCTACTACAAGGCCAATATGCTGGCAAAAGAGCATTACAAGAACTACCTGCTGTTTTATGCAAACAAGGACAGCCGGGATTTTATTGATCTATCAAGAATTTATTGGAGGACAAGACTGAATGATTTGGCAGCTTATATGGAAAAGATGCTTGCCATGCCAACTATAGTATTATTCGGCTCATTGGCCAAGGGTGAGGCAAAGTCTGACTCTGACGTTGATTTGGCTGTTTTTGCCCCTGAAAAAGAATTAAAGATGTCAGATTTTGAAGCCAGAATTGGAAGAAAGATCCAGATATTCTGGTTTAAATCCGCTAAAGACATAAAAAGCAGAGAGCTTGCCAATAATATAGTCAATGGATGCGTGCTAAAAGGTAGGATTGTAATATAAAATGGATTGGAAAGAATGCTGCAATAAGCGAATAGTGAAAAATGTCAAGCCTGACGCGGATATGGTAAGTTCATTGGTAAAATCAAGCAGGAACAAGATGGAATCTGGAAACAAGCTTCCACTGAGCGAAATTACCGCCGCTTCAAAGCTTACTCTGGCATATGACTCGTTAAGAGAGCTGCTTGAGGCTTTGGCGCTCAAGAGAGGCTATAAGATTTACAATCATGAGTGTTACAGCGCGTTTCTTAGGGAAATAGTGAGTGAAAGTGGCAAAGGCGATGAATTTGATGAAATAAGAAAACTGAGAAATAACGTGAATTATTACGGAAAGGAGATATCTATTGACGAATCAAACGTGTCAATAGCAAAAATCAAAGCGCTAAGATTATTTGTCGCTGATTTAGTTGAAGGCAGTATGCCAATTGACTGCGAATAGGAAACAAAAACCCAAAAACTTTTATATAAATCCATCACCAACAGCTGAATGGACACAAAACCATGGGCTGTCATGATGGTTGTATTCACAACATTTCTTACCGCAAGCGCCCAAATCATGTACAAGCTGGGTGTAAATTCCCTTGATTCATTTGACCCTGTCAGGCTAATAACGAACTTCTATCTGATTGCCGGCATGGTTCTTTACATGATAGGCGGCGTGCTGATGATACTGTCTTTCAGGGGAGGCGATTTGTCTGTCCTGTACCCAATCATTGCGACGGGTTTCATTTGGGTGAGCATCATGTCCATGATTTTTCTGGGTGAAGGGATGAATAATCTGAAATGGCTAGGCATTTTCGGGATTGTTCTGGGGATCGCATTTATAGGCTTTGGCAGCAGGCATAACAACGATGCAGCTGCCGGAGGCGCCTGAATGGAGACGCAATTATGGGCAATCATGCTGATAATAACTGCAACGCTCATAGGCTCATTCGGCCCGATACTGCTCAAGAAAGCCTCTGCAAAAAAGCTTTCCAGCTTTAGCTCGCTCATGGCAAATTACCACCTGTTTGGCGGTGTTGGATTGTACGGCGTGGGGACAGTGCTGTTTCTTCCTGCACTGAAAGGCGGCGAATTGTCTGTTCTTTACCCTTTCGTGTCATTAAGCTATGTGTGGGTCAGCATTTTAAGCGTAAGATTTCTTGGGGAAGAGATGAACAGGTACAAATGGCTCGGGATTGCCCTGATAATAACAGGAGTCAGTTTCATCGGGATGGGCAGCTGATATAGAATTAGATATGAATACCTTGCAATTGAAATAACGCTGCTTTTGGTTTTTATTGCAATCCATAAATGCAGCAGAATCAGGATATTTGGCTCGGCAAGGCATGCGTTGATGTTTTTTGCCGCTGTGTCCATCTCTATTATGAACGCTGCCTATCAAAAAGCAAAATATAAATACTAAAGTAAAGAAGGGAAGATTATGCAGAAAACATTTGTTATCTCATTGGGAGGCTCCCTCATTGTGCCGGGTGAAATAGACACAGGTTTCCTGAAGTCATTCAAAAAAGTCCTTGAGTCCTACATAAAAAAAGGGTGCAGGTTCGTCATAGTCTGCGGCGGCGGCAGGACGGCAAGGAAATACCAGGAGGCTTCATCAGATGTTGCGGAAGTGGATGATGAGGACCTTGACTGGATAGGCATAATGGCAACGAGGCTGAACGCCTATTTGGTTAAAACCGCATTCAAGGAATATGCAGAGGACTACATAATCACAGACCCAACAAAGAAGATTTCCTTCAGGAAAAATATCCTGATAGCGGCAGGCTGGAAGCCCGGCAGGAGCACTGACTATGACACTGTATTGATCGCGAACCAGCTCAAGGCAAGGGAAATTATCAACATGAGCAACGTCGATTATGTCTATGACAAAGATCCGAAAAAATTCAGGAATGCAAAGCCGGTATGGGAAGCGAAATGGAAGGATTTTCGCAAGCTGATATCAGGCTCATGGACAGCAGGATTGAACGCGCCTTTTGACCCCATTGCCGCTGAAGAGGCCGAAAAGTCGGGGCTGAAAGTAATGATC
>JACOZO010000044.1 GCA_016181325.1 Candidatus Woesearchaeota archaeon
CAGAATTGCCGCCTTTATACGCATGCCCCATATCTACACGTGCTGCGCCATTTTCGATGTAATATACAGGAAAAGACCCGTCATCAAGGGCCTCAAAGCCCGGGTTTGACAGCAGATTTTCATTGCCGCAGTAGAGGCCACCTGAATTGCAATTGTTTGCCGATGTGCCGTCTGAGCAGTATTCCCCAATACCCCCTTCTTCAGCCTGAGGCATCTGCTCACCATCAGTCTGCGGGGCATCTTCAGCTTCTCCTGCCGGAATGCCTGCTTCCAATGTCCCAGCACCAATCTCTCCTGAACCTTCGCCGGCAATGCATTCCGGATTTTCCAGCAATAAGGCATAATCTCCGCTGCTTATTCTGCCATCGCCATCAATATCAAAGACCATTCTCCTGCCGTCGTCCATAACATAGCCTGCGCTTATTGTGTTGTCAGCTACAACAGAGTTGAAAATCCCTGAATCGCCGCCGTCCAGGCGCCCATTCTTATTGTAATCGTAGAGGGGGCATCTTACGGCCTCAGGACCCCTTGCAGTTCCTGTTTGCCTTTGTGCTGCGGCAGTTCCCGCAGGCTCTTCAGCGGGCTGCGGCTGCCCGGCAGATGCGGGTTCATCAGGCTCAGAAACAGTTTCCTGCGCCGGCGCACTGGCTGGAATTTCAGGCTGGGCACCAGAAACCGGAATCTGCTCCGGAGGCTGCGGTGCAGGAGGTGCTGTTGGAGGCGCTTCCACGCAGCATTCCCGATATACCAGTATTCCGCAGCTGTAAGAAGGCGATTCTGCTTCTCCTGAGCCGCAGCTGCTTTTGCACGCGCCGCCGATTGCGCTGCAGCTGCTTGTTTCCTCGTAAGTGACAGTCAGGATTGCGGACCCCATTTCCTTTATATTGGCTGTCCCTTCATTTGTGCCCTTTAATATAATCCCCCGATTATTAGTTTCCGGATTTGCGGCCCATGAGCTTACCAAGTCGCGCATGCCTGCAATCCGGTAGATGCCGTCTCCTGCAACGGATATTCGCGCAGAAGGGCTGCTCTCAAAAGCCAATGGAGTGTTCCAGGAAGGCTTCTCCCATCTCTGCAGAACCCTGTACACCCCTATTTCGTAGGCCTCCTCTTTTGTATGCGGCTCGTGGCGCAGCCGCACATCAAGCTCGAGTGCTGCTTCTGACACCGGGCCCTTGACTTCGGAAATGTCAAAATACAGCAGGCTTCTTGTCCTGTAATTGCTTGTTCCGGACTGGAAGGTGCCCACATAAATTTCAAGCGGGGAGTTGGAATAATCGGGATTATATTCATTCAGCAGGATATATTTCGGAGATATTTGAACCTGCTCTGCATTGGCCTGGACGCTTAGTGCAATCAGGCACAGCACGGCCAGGATTATCTTGCCCTTAGTCATCTTTAATCTTTGCCCTGTCTCCCATCCCTTCAATTACAATATCAAGCCTTCCATCGGACGTGTCATAGCACTTGTGATCGCAGCATCCGGTTGAGAGCCTGTCTATTTTCATTGATTTCAATAAAGTAGTGGATAGCAGAAATACGTTCTTGTCGGGCTCAAGCTCAATGTAGGCCCCTATGGCTGCATTTGCAGCCTGGCCGCAGGCCCCGGTGCAGCCTGGAGGAAAGGAATCAGCCAACTCGGCTGGGTCTCCGGCAAAACAGACTGTGGTTACGCCTTCAGGCGCATCATAGGAAAATTCCCTAAAGGTGCCGAATTCTGAACTCATGGCATTTATGTCCCTGCTCAGATCATCCTGCAGCCTGGCCAATTGGACCTGGTCAAGGCTTTCCCTTGCGCCTGACAGTGACTTATAGCCGAAGCCTAAAATTATAAGGACTACAATGCCTGCAAAAATGTAAATAACCGCCTGATTTACCTGCGCTCTGGGCATATTTTACCTTTAGAAAAATGCATTTAAATAGTTATTTGTTGGAAAGCACTATATTCAGTATATCATTTCCGTATGTGCGCAGCTTGGTGCTGCCGATGCCGCTGATTTTGCCCAGTTCGTCCAATGTAGATGGCCTGGCTGATGCTATTTCCAGCAGAGTCTTGTCGTGCATTATTATATAAGCAGGCAGATTGAGACTTCTTGACAGGTCAGTGCGCCACATCTTCAGCCTTGACAGGATGTCTGCGTCATTGTCGTTTGATTTTTGGGTTTTGGCGTAATGATTTTCAAGCTTAATTTCTGGCTTTAAGACTCCATCCTTGAGCAGCTCCAGCATCCTTTCACTGATGAATCTTGTATGGCTCTTGCCGGAATATGTGAGGTAAAGTGAATTCTTTGCCCTGCTCACAGCTACATAGAAAAGCCTCCTTTCCTCCTCTTCCTTGTCATAATCGTCAAGCCTGACAAGCTCTATAATTGGGTGGTCTGAGGCTTTGCAGGGGAAATTTATGCCGGTGCAGCCAATCACGAAAACCGCAGAGGCTTCCAGGCCTTTTATTGAATGAACGGTTGCCAAGGTAACTTCGTCCCTTGCAGCTTCAATGTCGCGGTTGTGGTCTTCAGTCCTGACTATATGGCTGATATTCCTCAATTTCATCCTGTCAGAAACCTCCTTGATGAGCCTGTTGGTCCTTGCAAGGACAAAAATCTCGTTTCTTGGCAGGCTCAGCTCAAGAATTTTTGCGACGACAAACTCAATCTCCTCATTTTCAGAGTCAAAATTTATGAGCTTGATTTCAGCAGGGCTTCCTGAAGAATGCCTGAGCTCAGGCAGCCTTGCGTTTTCAAGCGACCTGTTCATGAAATCGACAATCTGCCTTGAGGAGCGGTAGTTTGTGCTCAGTGTTATGATTTCGGAATCAGGGTATTTGTCCTCGAAATTGAGTATGTATTTTATCTTCGAGCCCCTCCACCCGAATATGGACTGGCGGGGGTCGCCCACGCAGAACAGGTTTTCAGGATCAAGGAGGTCTATAAGCCCTATCTGCATTGCATTTACATCCTGGTATTCGTCCACCAATATATGGTCAAACTTCGGAATCTTGTCAGGATTGTTTTTCAGGAATTCCATGCAGTGAATCAGCTGGTCAGAATAGTCCCTCAGCCCGAATTTTTCCATGAATGAGGTTATGTAGCTGCAGATATTATAGATCATTTCAACATTATTCCTGTCTTTCTGCTCAAGGGCTTCGCCTTCTGCAAGGAATTCTTTAAGCTTCTTGCCGTGAGTCTTGTACAGTTCAAGTATTGAATAGCAGTCATTCATCAGCATCCTTGCCAGCTCATCCGGTGTCTTGCCCCTTATCTGCCCGAATGAAAAGTACTGCTCAACGGCATTGCCGATGTCAATCTTGTTTTCCTTCAATGCCGCATTGAAAAGCCTGATTTTTTCGCTGTAAGAGATTATCCTCACAGGCCTGCTGTAAACGGCATCATTGTGCAGCTTAAGCAGCTGCTCGCAGAATGAATTGAACGTCTCTATCCTTGCGCCATTGCAGTTGGGATATTTCGAAAGCCGCGCAGCCATCTCGCTTCTCGCCTTTCTCGTGAATGTCACGGCCAGAATCCTTTCAGGCGCTGCCGAACGGAATTTTGCAAGGAATTCTATCCTTTTTGTGAGAACGGTCGTCTTGCCTGAGCCTGCGCCAGCCACGCACAAGATCTTCCTTGCAGGGCTTACGATGGCTTTCTTCTGCTCGTCATTATAGGGCTTGAGGAAGAAATCAAAGGACTCGAAGAGCATCCTGTCCTGCTCTGTGATTGCGGTTTCCTTTATCGCAAAATTGTTTGACAGCTTCTTTTTGTGCAGTACCGGGCTAAGAAGCTCCTGCCTGCCCTTTTCAGTGATGGACAGCACCTTGACAAACCTGTTTGACTCCAGCTGCCGGTATTCCAGAAGGCTGTTGTGGAGGAGGTTTTCAATGAAATCGTTTATTTCCTGCCTTGAGTAGAGCTGAAGTATGCCAAACAGTATTTTTTTATTTAATCTGTTTCTTTTTATAGACTCATTCTTTTCGTCGCCGTGCAGGAAGTCAATGAGGAGGTTTTTTCCTATGCTGAAGGGCATTGAGTCAAGCGCTTTAAGGACTTTCAGATAGTCAAACTGCTTAGGATTCTCATTCTCAATGCTGTTCATATGCAAAAACAGTAAAGTATATAATTTAAATTAGTTTTGGATTAATTTCACCCAAAATATGCCAAACCATCCTGCAAAAATAGGAATGAAGTCTGCTTTCATAGGGATAATTGCCAATTTTCTGCTGGCCATAATCAAGGGCATAACGGGCTTTCTTGGAAATTCCTATGCGCTGATTGCCGATGCAATAGAGTCTTTCTCAGACATATTCAGCTCGCTTATAGTGCTGGCGGGGCTTAAGATTGCGGCAAAGCCGGCTGATGAGGACCATCCTTACGGGCACGGCAAGGCAGAGCCTATGGCTGCTGTGATTGTGGCGCTTGGGCTTATCGGAGCTGCTGCCTTTATAGCAGTGAAAAGTGCTAATGAGATAGCGCTGCCCCATCATGCCCCTGCAGCCTATACCCTTATTGTCCTTGTGGCAGTTATAGCTGTTAAAGAGATGCTTTTCCGCTTTGTTTTCAAAGTTGCAGAGGAAATTGAAAGCACTGCAGTCAAAACAGATGCGTGGCACCACAGGAGCGATGCGCTTACATCTGCCGCGGCTTTTATAGGCATTTCCATAGCACTAATAGGGGGAAAAGGGTATAAGAGCGCCGATGACTATGCTGCATTGTTTGCTTCTGCCATAATAGCTTTCAATGGCTGCAGGCTTTTGAAGCCGGCTGTCGGAGAGCTTATGGACCGGGCGCCCAATCCCGGCATCGAGACCAGAATACGGAAAATTGCAAAGTCTGTCAACGGAGTCGCTGGCCTGGACAAATGCCACGTCAGGAAAATGGGTCTTAACTATTATGTTGACCTGCAGATCATAGTCGACGGCAAAATATCAGTGAGGAAGGGGCATGAAATCTCGCATAAAGTCAAGGCCGCGCTGTGCAGATCAAATCTGAAGGTATGCGATGTGCTGGTGCATATTGAGCCGGATTAGGAATTAAATTGCCACAATCCCTTAATTATTTCAAAATCCTCCCGTTCTTTCTGCTCCACAGCAATGTTTATATAAACCCACCATTTATTTATCATTATAATGAGGAAATACACAATTATAATTGAAAAAGATGAAGAAGGATGGCTAGTCTCTGAAGTCGTTGAATTGCCTGGCTGCCATACGCAAGCCAAAACAATGGATCAATTACTGGAAAGAACAAAGGAAGCCATAAAAGCATATATCAAGAGTGAAGAAGAGCCGGAGATTTGTGAGCAATTTGTTGGAGTCCAGCAGATAGAGGTGTAATTTCTTGGCAAAATTGCCAAAATTGACTGGCCGGGAATTGGCTAAAGTAATAGAAAAATTCGAGTTTACTTACAGCCATACAACAGGCAGCCATATGGTTTATAAGCATCCAGATGGAAGAAGGACTACAATTCCGCATCATGCCGGAGAAGAAATCGGTCCGGGACTTTTAAATAAAATTATCAAGAAAGATTTAGGCATAACAAGGGAAGAGTTTATGGGTCACTTATAGTTTGACTCCTTACTATGGTTTTATTTCAAAATCCTTCCGTTCTTTCTGCTCCAGACTAGAATTTCTGCTTTTACATTGCCACAACCAAAAGCTTTAAATAATACATTACATTACATATGTAATGATATGTTATGAATAAGATAGTAATAAATACAAGTTCAAGCTTATTTTTTACGAAGATAGGATTGATACCGCATTTATTGAAGAAATTCAAGTTAGTTGCCAGTGAGGAAGTATATGCTGAAATCAAAGAAGGAGAGCAGATAGGATTCAAAGACGCAAAAATATTGATGCAGTTTTTTAATGATAAAAAGATAGAAGCATTAAGAACCAAGAAAACGCAGAATCTCATAAGAGATTTTAATATCAAGGAGACAGATGCAAGCGTTATTTCACTGGCGCAGGAACTGGAATGCTTTTTGGCGACAGAAGACAGGCAAATTGAAAAAATATGCCTTATAACGCAGACAAAAGTAACCAATACTGCTTTATTAATTTATTTTTTGTGGAAAAAGAAGGAATTTAGTGATGAGCAAACCTTGCTATTGCTTGACTTGCTTGTAAGAAATGGCTATAATAAGGACATATGTTTAAAAATTAAGGAAAAAATAATTAGGAGTGATAAAGATGCCTGAACCGGTTTATGTGAGATTTGATGATGAGGAACTGGATTTTGTTGAAAGACTTGCCAAGGAAGACAAAATTACGAGGTCGGAGGCAATTAAAAGACTGGTAGGATACGCCTCAAAAAAACTTAGGATAGAAAAAGCCCTCAACAGCTATAAAGAAGGCAAATGCACAATAAGAGAAGCAGCTGAAACTGCAGGATTAAGGTATTTTGAGTTTTTTGAAATATTGGCAAAAGAAAATCTTATAGGAACCAGCGCTGAGAATATTGATTTGTTGATGAGGCAGGTTGAGAATATAAAATCATAAAAATCCGCCGAAAGACGTATTTTTAGGATGCCAAAAATGTCATCAAACATTTTTGTGCATAATCACTTCAGGATTTTGCCGTTCTTCCTTGACCACAGCAATAAGTCCATCTCGTCCATGCCGATTCCCGCTTTTTCAGAAAATTCTCTGAATTTTTGCTCCATCTCGAGATATTCCTTCCTGTTCTTGGGCCTTTCGGGCTTTTCTATCATCCCAAACTCGAACAATGAGTTTATTATGTGCTTGTCTAGGATTGCATAGCCCTTAAAGCCGATATTCCTCAGGAAATGGGATGCTTCCTTGTATGCGATTCCCTTTATGTTCTCAACAATGAAGTCCCTCAGCTCGTTCTTGTCCCTGAATGACAATAGTTTTTCTTTTATTTTGAAATTGATGCTGCTGTTCAGGTAATTCCTGGCATGTACAATGTATTCCGGGCGGACATTGCTGAATCGGTAAATGCCTTCGAGCCTTTTTGCCATTTCAGCAGGAGAGCCATTGATTAAAACGTTTCTTATCGCGTCTATTGACCTCATGCCCATCTCTGCGCTTGTGTTGGCTGTCAGGATGCAGAAGCACATCTCCTCAAACAGCCTGTGGTCGTCGGGCTTTTCCACTTCCACCAGCTTCATCTCATTATTGGAATAGAACCATGAGTAAGGCTCGTTGAAGAATTTTTGGAAGTCACCTAATCTTTCATTTATTTTGGGCTTTTTCAGGTTGTATTCTTGCTTTAGTTTATCGAGACTCTCCATGAAACCAGATAATTTGAGGGTTTTTAATAACTTTCTAAATTAAGCCCCTTAATCTTATTAAAATGCCTTATGTTTCTCGTCAATATTGTTTCATTGCGGGCTAAAGCTGCTCCTGCAATCATAATATCCTCCAAATCAATCATTTCTCCTCTTTTTTTTAAATCTGCCTCAATCTCACCTGCTTTTTTGGCATCTTCTTCAGTAAAAGAATGGACAAAAAGAGACTGAATCAGCTCATTAACTTTTCTTTTTTCTTTTTCCTGATGAATACTCTGCACTGCACCCTTCCAAAGCTCCATAACACTTATGGTGGCAATTCCTTTGACTCCAAATTTGGCATCTAATTCTGTTGTTTTTTCGTTTGCAGAACTATCATTACCCCTAAGAATATCAATCAAAAATTGAGTATCCAAGATCATTTTACTGCTCTTGCCTGGTGCAAAAATCTATGCCTCTTTCTGTCTTCTTTGATCGATTTTTCCAATGCATCGGCGCTTTCGGGACTTAATACCCCTATAAAAGATGATAATTTTTTCCTGCCGGAAAGCCTTACAATAACCTCGCTAAAGCTTTCATTAGTATCTTTTTTTGATTTCAGCGCATTATAAGCGTCCTCTGTTATTGTCAGCGTTTTTGTCGTCATGTTTACGTGTATGTACGTTTAGTATATAAATTTTTGGATTTTTATGAAACTATTTTTCATACCTCCAGTTTAATCTTAATATCCCATGTCTCCAAGCAAATCCTGAAGTTGTAATTCTCCAAGTGCCATGGTTACTCTTCTTGTTGCAGGCTCCTTCAGTTCCGGCTTTAATTCTTCAATGGCCTGCTGCAGCTGCCTCATTTCTGCAGGCGTTACTCC
>JACOZO010000045.1 GCA_016181325.1 Candidatus Woesearchaeota archaeon
AATCTCCTCAATTTTGGAACTTTTTCTTTTGAGTGTATAGTCGGTAAATGTTATCAATTCTTGCTGTAAAAGTTCCATTATTTTTGAGAGATGCTATAATTCCATTTTATACACCATTTATTATCCACAAAATTCATATTATTTTAATTTTCACTCTTCAGGCGGCAGTCCTAAAAACCTGTAAATATCTTCCTTCTTTCTTGGATTAAGCGAAACGTGCCATTCTCCTGTTTTCTTTAGCTTTGTTAAAAATTCCATTTTGTATAAATTATCAATCGAATTTTGAACAATTTTTGTACCTCTGAGATGCTTTGGCAGTCCTTTTCTCAAATTATCTTCTTCAGTGTGGGAATTGCCCCATTTTGGTGGATTCATTGACATCAACTTTCTCAGGATTTTATCTTGTATCTCTTTTTGCTCCATTCCAAAAATCAGCAGCAAATAGCTATATAAATATATCTCTTATTTAGGTATATTATTATACCAAAATAGAAAGATTTAAATATTTGTGTGATAATCATAAAATTAGGTAATATTAGAATAAAAATGCCTCAAACAACCATTTTCAGAGAAACACTTGGAGACACCCCTGTAATAAGGGTGCTGGATTTCTTGATAGAAGGAAGAGGCTTAGATTATTCTTTATCGGACATTGCAGAAAACTCAAATATAGGGTGGACAACCTTGCACAGGATATGGGGCAAAATGCTGAAATCGGGGATGATAAAGCCAACTAGAGAAATCGGAATGGCAAAATTGTTTAAGCTGAATGAAGAAAATATTGCTGTTAAAGAATTGATTAGGTTATACGACACGTTGCTTTACCAGCATAATGAAAAGCATCTTTCAAGAAAGATCATCATAAAAGTATAAACGAATCCATGTAATCATATTTCTACTGCCCCATCATCCCGTAGAAATTATACAGTATCCTATCAACGCCCCTTACGACGTCAAAGCCGTTGCCTTCCACGAGTATGCAGTTGCCGTCGTAATTTACCCCGAAATCCTCATCTTCCTTGATGTAAAGCACGATCATGTCCTTGGTGTTCTCGCATGTTATAACCGGCCTTCCCGCGCACGCATCGCTATCATTCCTGTCGCAGGCGGCAATCGGCGCTTTGGCAAAGGCATTCAACATGTGCGTGTTGAAGTCCCCTGCAGCGACTGCTATGTGCGAGAAATCGCTGCCGTTCGGGTTGAACGTCACGTAATATTCTTTGGCTTCATTGAACAATGTGTCATTAAGGGCGCCATTCAGGCTTATGTTCTCAAGCTCCCTTGGGCTGTACCTCATTGACAGGTCATAAATCGTCTTTCCTGTCTGGGACTTGATCTGGGTGAACCAGAACCCGTCCAAGTTGATGAAGCTGTAGATCCCCTTGTATACATAGCCCTGCTCGGGCCTGAGCTTGTTCTTGAAGTTTGCGGCGTGCAGCTCCTCTATCGTTTTCGGTTCGTCCTTGAAATAGCTGAACGAGAAAATCGCCGCAAACAGGACTATCACGATGGCTATGCTGGTCAGCAGTGCCTTGTCAGAGCCTTTTCCCTGCTCTGGCATTTCAGGAGCAGCTGAAGAATTGATGTCCTCTTCCTGTCTGTCAAGCTCCTCCAGGCCTTTATCATGCTCTTCTTTCGTGATGGAGCCGCTTTCAAGGCTTTCATTAAGTAGCTTTAGTTTCTGCTCTTTGTTCAGCTCAATCACCCCAATATTCCTAAGATAGAATACAATATTCTGTCCTTGGCCATCAGGAAATTCACATCCCTGTTTGACTCAATTATTATACAACTGCCCTGCTGGGATATCATGGTGAGGTTGGACGCCCTGAAATATATCACAGGTATATTCGGCGTTGCAATGGAGCAGTTTATCACCGGCAGATTATACCTGTTCTCTGACATGGCGCCTGCGCGCAAAAACACGTCATAATTCTGGAAGGTGAGCCCCATCTGGTGCTGCGCCAGCGCAATGGCATCTGCATTTGTGTCATTTAGATCATACGTCGAGTCAATTTCCGGCTTTTGTCTCAGCATTGTCAAATCCGCAGTGATGTTCATGTCTTCCACTTCATCAGGCAGAAAGCTGAAGGCGGCATATTTGTCCTGAACTTTTACCATCCACGCCTGGCTCTGCTGGTTGTATACAAACTTGAAATCTTTGTATTTCACTTTCTGGTCAGGGCTGCTGAACCCAAAAAACACAAAGCTGAATGTCATCCCTACCAGCGTGAACGCCATGAATACCATGACAAGTATTTTGCCCAGTTTCTTCTCTTCCTTCTGCATAGCACGATGAAAAATCCTGCAATATATATAAAAGTTTTTAAACGCGGGAACGGCAGTGTTTTGATATGAAAAGAAGCGTGATAAGGCTTGAAAATGTGTGGAAAGTCTACAAGATGGGCGATACTCATGTAAATGCCCTGCAGGGGCTTCATCTTGACATCAAGGAAGGCGAGTTCCTCGCGATTATGGGCCCGTCAGGCAGCGGAAAATCTACTGCAGTCAACATGATAGGCTGCCTTGATGTCCCGACCAAGGGGAGGATAATGCTTGACCAGCATGACATATCAAGGCTGGATGAATCCGAGCTTGCGCAGATAAGGGGCAGGAAGATAGGGTTCATATTCCAGCAGTTCAACCTCATACCTACCTTGACGGCGCTTGAAAACGTCACGCTGCCCATGATATTCCAGGGGACAGGGGAAGGCGAGAGGATATCCCGCGCAAAGAAGCTGCTCGGGCTTGTTGAGCTTGGCGAAAGGATTTACCATAAGCCGACAGAGCTTTCAGGGGGGCAGCAGCAGAGGGTTGCGATTGCAAGAAGCCTTGCCAACGATCCCGAGGTAATTCTGGCAGACGAGCCTACAGGAAACCTTGACAGCAAGACAGGCTCTATTGTAATAGACTTCCTCAAGAGGCTTCACAAGGCAGATGGCAAGACAATAATCATGGTTACCCACGATGCCGCTCTTTCAAGGGTTGCCGAAAGGGTGGAATTCCTGAAGGACGGCAAAATAGTTAAATCTTTAAATAACAAATAAGCATGCAATATTGAGTAACATGAAAAAAATAATATTTTTTATCGCCTTCCTGATGCTTGCAGGCATGGCATCTGCAGCAGTGAACACACAATATTTCGGAAAATCCCCCAACATACTGGTTACTCTTATCAGGCAGGAGCCGGATCCGATAGAGCCGGGCAAGGAATTTGAAGTCACTTTTAAGATTGACAATAACGGCACTACCGCAAACAATGTCCTTCTTGAAATACTGCCGGAATACCCCTTTTCCATTGTGCCCGGGGAGCTGCAGACCAGGGAATTAGGTGTCGTAGGCACCACGCAATCTGAAAAGCAGACCGTAATTACAAGGTTCAAATTGAAAGTTGCGCAGGACGCCAGCGACGGCAGCCACAGGATCAAGGCCAGATACAAAAGCGACGGCTCCGATTCATGGGCTACGCTGGAAAACTTTAAGATAAGAGTCCAGACATCAGATGCACTGCTTGGGGTTGAGAAATTCTTTTCAGTTCCCGCCGTGACGGCGCCCGGAGACAAGGCCAAGCTTACAATAGAACTAAAAAATTATGCCAGCTCCCCATTGAAGAACATCAAAGTATCATTGGATCTGGAAGAGGAGGAGGAAGGCAGCATGCCGTTTGCGCCGATAGGCTCATCAAACCAGAGAATATACACCTATCTTGAGGCAAACTCCAATCTTCCTGTTGCGTTCGAGCTGCTTGTCGATTCAGGTGCGGCTTCAAAAGCGTACAAAATACCCCTGGAATTCGGCTACTCCGATTACCTTAACAAAAACTATTCCAAATCCAGTTTTGTGACGCTGATTGTGGGGGACAGGCCCGACCTTGGAATCACGCTGGAAAGGACTGAAGTGTACACCCCGGAAACCCCCGGAAATGTGGTTCTCAGGCTTGTGAACAAAGGCAACCCGGACATAAAATTCCTTAATGTAAAAGTCATCCAGAATGAAAATGTGAAGGTCGCGGGGGCTGATGAATCATATATAGGCAAGCTTGACAGCGACGATTTCTCCACTGCGGAATTCAGGATGTTTTTGAAAGGTGAGGGCACCATCAAGATACCGGTTCAGTTGTCCTACAAGGACACGAACAACAATGACTACAGGGAAAACCGGGAAGTAGAGCTGAAGCTTTACTCTGACAATGAAGCCGAGGAGCTGGGCGTGAAGAGCGGCAACGGCTACACGTGGATGGTAATCACGCTGGCAGTGATAGGGGCGGGATATTACTCCTACAGAAGACGCAAAAACAAGAAATAATTTTTTCTTATCCTGGTAAATTAAAATGCTGAGGGATTACTTCAATTTTGCTTTGGGTACAATAAGCCATAGGAAGCTGCGCTCATGGCTTACCATGATAGGCATATTCATAGGAATAGCCGCTGTTGTGGCTCTTATATCCCTCGGGCAGGGCTTCAAGCAGGCAATAAACAAGGAATTTGAGAAGATAGGGACCGACAAGCTGTTCATAACCGCAAAAAGCGGATTTGGGGCCCCCGGGACCAATGCTGCCGTCGAGCTGGTTGAGGATGACATGGATGTCGTCAAAAGGACACAGGGAATAGAGAACATTGCCGGCTACCTGATGGTGAATTCCAAGGTTGAATTTGAGGATGAGGTCGGATTTTTTCTGGTGCTTGGCATGCCTGAAGGCGATGAAAGAAGGCTTATGCAGGAAACATACAACATCAAGATCCAGGAAGGGAGGGGCCTGAGGGACAGCGACGAATTCAGCGCCCTCATCACAAATGGCTATGCTGAAAAAAAGCTTTTGGGCAAGAACCTGAAGCTCAGGGACAAGATAGAGGTAAGCGGAAAGGAATTCACGATAGTCGGCGTCATACCCAAAACAGGGGATCCCGAATTTGACAGGGCTTTGGTGCTCCCTTTGGACGCAGTGAGGGAAATCTCCAATGAGGCCGAGAGAATTGATGTGATCCTTGTGAAAGTCGTGAATGTTAACAGCATAAGCTCAATGGCCGAAAGGATAAAAAGCGACCTGAGAAGGGCAAGGGACGTAAAGAAAGACGAGGAGGATTTTGACATCCAGACCCCTGAGCAGCTGCTGGGCTCTTTCAACGACATCCTGGATATCGTCCAGGCAGTGCTCATAGGGATTGCAGCAATCTCCCTTCTGGTCGGCGGAGTCGGAATAGCGAACACAATGTATACTGCCGTTGTGGAAAGGACAAAGGAAATAGGCATCATGAAGTCCATAGGCGCCCAGAACAGGGACATCCTCCTGATTTTTCTGATGGAATCCGGACTTTTGGGGCTTATTGGGGGCATCATCGGCGTCGTGCTCGGATTCGGATTAAGCTTTACTGTCGAATTCATTGCAAAAAGCGCCCTGGGGATAAACCTGGTCGAGGCTTACTTTTCATACTCTCTATTGTTCGGCGCGCTGGCATTCTCGTTCCTAATAGGGGCTACATTCGGCATTCTCCCTGCAAGGCAGGCTTCGCTGATGCGCCCTGTCCAGGCCTTGAGGTCAAAATGATTTACGACTACTTCAAGGTCGGAATCAGCAACCTGATCCACAGGAAAATGAGGAGCTGGCTCACTATGGTAGGCATATTCATAGGGATAGCAGCCGTTGTCGGGCTCATCTCTCTCGGGCAGGGAATGGAGGAAGCAATCAAAAACATATTCTTCCAGATAGGCTCGGACAAGCTTCTCGTCACTGCAAAAACCGGGCAGCGCTTTTCCGGCCCTCCCGGCAGCAGTGCGGCGGCGAATCTCACCACGCACGACATGGCGGCCATAAAGCGCGTGAACGGCGTTGACAAGGTCGGGGGAAGGCTGATAAAGTCTGCAAAGCTGGAATTCAACCGGGAAGTCAGGTTTTATTTTGTCGCTTCAATGCCGGACGACCAGGAAGGCAGGGAGCTTGTGACGGCAGCCAACAGGTACGAGGCTGAATCAGGCAGGCTGCTGAAGAGGGGCGACAGGTTCAAGGCAGTGATAGGACACGATGTTGCCAATAAGGGAATCTTCAAGACCAAGAGAATCGAGCTCGGCAATAAAATAAAAATCAGCGATGTCGATTTTGAGGCTGTCGGCATCTTGAAGAAAAGCGGCAACCCCCAGCAGGACAGGGTGATAATCATCCCCGAAGATGCGCTGAGGGAAGTCCTCGGCATTGATGAAGATGCCCTTGATGTCATAGCAGTCCAGGCCGCGAAAGGCGTTGATATAAACCAGGCCAGCCAGAACATCGAAAGGGAGCTGAGGCGCGAGAGGGACGTCGAAGAAGGCAAGGAGGACTTTGAAATTCAGACCCCCCAGCAGATACTGGAAACTCTCGGCAACATCCTTACGATGGTCAAGATAGTGCTCATAGGCATAGCCTCAATCTCCCTGCTCGTCGGCGGCATAGGAATTGCAAACACAATGTACACCGCAGTTCTTGAAAGGACCAAGGAAATAGGCATCATGAAGTCAGTAGGCGCCCAGAACAAGGACATTCTGATAATCTTCTTGATAGAAAGCGGCCTGCTTGGGCTAACAGGTGGGGCAATAGGCGTCGGAATAGGCATGGGATTGAGCAAGTTAGTTGAAATAGCCGCCACCAATTTCCTGGGCACAAGCCTGATAAAGGCGTTTTTCCCGTGGTACCTTATCCTTGGAGCATTGACGTTTTCATTCCTTATCGGCGCAATATCCGGATTATTGCCGGCAAGGCAGGCAGCTTTGCTGAAGCCGGTGGACGCGCTGAGGTATGAATAAGCTAAAATTTATAATATCTCTTGGGTCATTGCCTGGTATGTCAAGAAGTATGTTGGTGTCCAGCGCTGTTATCATCTGATATCCTTCATAAGCCTGTCTGTTTTGAAAGTGCCTATATAACCCTTCCATTTGTCAAAAGGCATTTTCTTCGCTTTTTTATGCATTACAATTTTATTATCTTCAATATCAAAATCAATTTTATCTCCAGGTTCCAGGCCTAAGGCTATCCTGACATCTTTCGGTATAGTTTTCTTGGATTTTTTAGTTAGCTGCGGCATGATAACCTCTTAGTAGTAATACATAATTCTATCTAAATCTTGCTACGAGATTCAATACAGCTTCAAAGCCTTCCTCAATCCAAGGCTGAATGCTATCGAGAAGATGATATAAGTCCCGAGCCAGCCGAGCCAGTCCTTATAGCCTATCGGCAATACTATCAATTTTTTTAATTCAATCCTTATCTCCTTTATCTTGCTGTCCTTCACTGCCTTCACAGGCTCCGAATATTTTTTCCCGTCAATCAGCACATTGGTACTATGCTTCTCCCCATTGTAGTCAAATTCCAGCAGGTGCTCGCCTTTCTCTCCTCTTAAAATCCAGCTCACTTTGCCGTCCTGCACTTCCTTCTCACTTTCTCCGGAAACTTTGAGCTGCTCGGAAGGCATTATCTTTATTTTTCCGGATGCTCCTTCCTTGAATATGACGCTCGCAGTGAAATCCTGGTTTGGCGTTATGGGCTCATACGCGAAATTGGCGCTCATCCAGCTGAAAATGAGTATTATCGGGATGAACGTTATAAGTGTTGATTTCAGGGAGCTGCCCATGTACTTCATGTTCGTTTCCATCATCTTCTTGTTGACTTTCATTGCCTCTTCAGGCCTGGACTTCAGCTCTTTTGCCTCCTTCTGCAATTCCTTCATCTCGTCCTTGAGTTGCTTCATAAGGTTCTGGTTGGTCGTGTACTTGTAGATCAAAGTCGTGACAAGGGAGATGATAATCGATAATATGACAACAGCCCAGAATGCAGACAGCTTCAGGACAGGGCTGAATATGACATCAAAGAATCCTCCGAGTACCATTAAAAATAATCTTTTATGGATGTATTTAAATGTTATTGAACAAAAAAGGACAGGAAATCTGAATGTCGGCTAATAACTCATCTTATACCTGAGCAGCGCCCCTACCCCTCCCAATCCGTCAAGCTTCCTGCCGCCTTCATGCTCGTGGCTTATGATTGTGATTTCCCCTTTTGAACTGTCGGCTGTTTTCATCATCGCATCAATCCTGCCGTAGAATCCTTCATCCCTTGATTTCTTTATGAGGGTATC
>JACOZO010000046.1 GCA_016181325.1 Candidatus Woesearchaeota archaeon
AAATCTTTCAATGCTGCAGAAGCGCAAATTGCAGCAATTGCATTAACGCTGTAAGGTGATAATACTTTCTTGATTATCCTGATGTTGTTTTTGCTTGAAATTATATAGCCTAATCTTAAGCCGGCAAGCCCAAATGCCTTGGAAAACGTCTGAGTAACAAATAGATTATCATATCTCCTAATCAAAGGAATAGAGGTTTTGCCATAGAATTGGTAATAAGCCTCGTCTATTAAAACCAAGGCGCCATTTTTTTTAGCTTTCCTGACAATTCTGAATATGTCATTCTTCTTAATGGAGGTTCCAGTAGGATTATTTGGATTGACTAAGACTACCATCTTGGTTCTCTTATTGATCGCTTCAAGAATTTCATACGCCGGAAAACTTAAATCCTGATTGTATTTTATTTCTTTTATTGCAGCTTCATTAAGCTGCGCATAGAATTTAAACATTGCATAAGTCGGAACCGGGATAATAATCTCATTTTTGCCTTTTTCTGCGTATGATTCAATTATAGCCTTAATAGCCTCATCAGTTCCGTTAGTCGGCAAAATCTCTTCTGCAGTTACATTGCAATATTTAGCTAATTCTTTACTTAATTGTTTATATTCCGGATAGACTGACAAATCATTTTTTCTTACATTTCCTAATGCCTTGATTACGCTTGGGGAGCATCCTATTGTATTCTCATTGAAGTCTAATCTCAAAGAGCTTTCCCTGCCGGAAGTTGGCGGCCTGTATTCCTGCATTTCAATTACTGCTTGTCTTGGCTTAATCATCTTTAACACCTATGATAACAAAATCGCTTTCAAAGATCTTATCGTAAACTTCCAGATTTGCATTTTTCATTGATGCGCCGGAATATACTATATCTATTATCAAATCTGATAATCCATTGCCGTAAGCTGACTCAGTAGAACCAGCCAGGTATAGTTTTGTAAACCTGAATCCTTTGTCCTCCAGGGCATTAAGGTATTTTTTGGAAATGTTTTTGTACTTGGAGTTGATGCAAACTCTGAGTGTTTTAGGCAAATCTTCTAATTTACTGTCTTTTGGGCCAAGCAAACATAAGACCGGCTTTCCAAAAAGCGCTTTCTTGTCATTCCAGTCAATTGTCTTGAAAACTGCAAGATTAGAATTATATTTAGAAAGCTCATATTCCCTGAATAAGTCCCTTCCTGTCAGTCCTATTACTTTTTTACTGTTTCGGGATAATTCCTCTATTATAAATGGAATATCCTCTCCTCTTGATATCACAGTTCTATCTTTAGGCGGGTTGCCTAAATATTGCAGCGCTATCTCTGCATAACCTGCCAAGCCCTTATTGTTTGGCACTACAATGAATACAATCACTGGCTGATGCCATGTTTTCCATTTTTGCCTCCTACTATTTAAAGGGCGGCAGGCGAGAATCGAACTCGCGCCAAGCGGGCCACAGCCGCTTATTCTACCACTATACTACTGCCACCATATTGTTTTGTATTATGTCATTTTAATGTTAAATTTTAGTCAGTTTAAAACAAAAAGCAGATATTGAACTAAACAATGCAAGAATTTCAGCAATGATGGTGAATGGAAACAGAACTATCCAGAAGATTAAAACCAGTCAAATTAAAGAAGTATGAACTATTTAAATCAGAATAAAATTTGTCCACAATGAATATAATCAGCTCCTTTCATAGCTACATTGCAGGAAGCACTTATATTTAAATCTTTCTGTTACTACTTTTATATGGTTAAAAATCAATGTAGAAAACCTTAAATATGTGTACACATACACATACACAGATGGGAACAAAAACAATCTCAATCATGGACGATGCATATGAGCTTCTGGTCAGGCACAAGAAGCCAAATGAGAGCTTCTCTGAGGAAATCAGAAGGCTTGTGCCTAAAAAGGGGAATATAATGGAATGCGCCGGATTGTGGGCTGACATGAGCGACAAGGAAACTGAGGAGATGGAGAAGACCATAAATCGGCTCAGGAAAAATTCCACTAAATCCCTGTTTAGGAGGGTTGAAGAGCTATGATATGCCTGGATACCGCATTTATAATTGATTTCCTGAAAAACAAGCCAGAGGCGGTCAAGGCCTGCAGCAATATAAGTGATGAGCAGCTTGCGACCACAGCTGTAAATATCTTTGAAATTGTTTTTGGAATACTCAGGAAAAAACAGGCAGACCACAGCAATGAATTTAACGGGCTAATGAACCTTTTAAATAATACTATTGTGCTGAACCTCAACTATAATTCCTCCGTCAAAGCGTCAGAAATAGCAAGCGATTTAGTAAGGAAAGGCCAAGAGATAGAATCTCACGACTGCCTTATTGCAGGGATAATGCGGAGTAATGATTGCAGCAGAATAATTACAAGAGACATGGAGCATTTCAAAAGGATAGAAGGAATTAAAGTAATAACCTACTAAAAAATAATCATTTACTCCTGCACATACTCAAATCCCATTGCAAGGGCAAGCTCCGCCTTCTTCAGCTCTTTCCCAAGATAAGCTGCGTGGTCTAAGACTTTGAACCAGTTCCTCTTGTGCTGCTCGTCATACTTGAAGACTGCGACATACAGGTCCTGCGCCCTTTTGCCCCTGAACTCTTTCTGGATGACATGCTTGTAGTCGCAGACTGCAACGCCGATCTCATGGGTGTCCCAGTAAATCTTGATCAGGGTATAGCAGCCGTCGTCGTTCCTGTGGTCTTTATAGTCATCGTACGGCTTTGCGCGTATGACTTCAAAATCATCGGCTGTCTTCTTGTCCTTTACCCACGCGGGCTTGTCGATTGGCATAATTTCAACAAGACTTTGATTTGTATTTAAATCTTTTTAGGGAAAAAATAGAAATTTAAGCCTATGGCGATCTTTCTTCTTCAGGTATAATGTCCTGCCAGGAAGGCACCGTGTCAGTAATAGCAGCACTGTACCACAATCGGGCATATTGGCCACCTGATTGAGTCAAGCCATTTAGGTATTGGCTAAGTTCTCTTATCTTAGGAACGCCCTTACGCTGTACCAGCATCTCCAGCCTGACTCTCTGTGTGACACCTGTGTATCGCATGCCTTCACCAAGCGCATCCGGCTGCGTTCCTGATAAGGTTTGGACTTTACTCCAAGTGACATCAGCAAAACCAAGCCTTGCTAATTCGTCTTGCACAAGATCTAATAAGATGTGGTCAATCACAACCTTAACTTCGTAACCTACCATTTTAGACATTAAGAAACTATTATCATTTATTTAAATCTTGCTTATGCATTGCGGTTTTGTCACCCTGTTCCAGTCAAAATATTTGTGCAGTTGTGTGAAAACTTTATAAAAGCAAACTAAACAATCTATTATATGAAACTATTCGCAGACCTCCAGATACATTCCAGATTCAGCCGTGCAACCAGCAATGCCTTAACACTGCCAAACATCGAGAAATGGGCAAGGATAAAAGGATTGAATCTTCTTGGAACCGGCGATTTCACGCATCCAAAATGGCTTGCCGAGCTGAAAGAATATCTGGCAGAGGACGGAAGCGGAATTCTTACTTCAAAGACCGGATTCAAGTTTGTTTTGCAGGGTGAAATCTCAAATATTTACACGCAGGATGGGAAAGGAAGGAGAATTCATACTTTGCTGCTTGCAAAAGATTTTGACACGGTGCGGCAAATAAATGAAAAGCTGCTGAAAAAAGGCAGACTGGATTACGACGGCAGGCCCATTTTTGGCTTTACGTGCATCGAGCTTGTCGAGATGATGAGGGACATCAGCGACGATATTGAGATAACTCCGGCGCATTGCTGGACCCCCTGGTACGGCATCTTCGGCAGCATGTCGGGATTTGATTCTGTGGAAGAATGCTTCAAGGATCAAGCCAAGCACATCTATTCAATCGAGACCGGGCTTTCAAGCGATCCTGCAATGAATTGGAGGCTTTCAAAGCTTGACAGATACACTTTGCTAAGCAGCTCTGACGCCCACAGTTTCTGGCCGTGGCGCCTTGGAAGGGAATGCAATGTTTTTGACATTGACTTAACTTACGATAATTTAATAAAAGCAATAAGGACAAAAAAAGGATTCACTGAAACTGTTGAAGTTGATCCCAATTACGGCAAATACCATTATGACGGCCACAGGAACTGCAATGTCTCGATGTCGCCCGAAGAGTCAAAAAAGCACAATGGCATCTGCCCAAAATGCAGGCAGCCGATGACTATTGGCGTGCTGAACAGGGTTGAGCAGCTGGCTGACAGGCCGGAAGGCTTTGTGCCGAAAGACGCCGTTCCGTTCAAGTCACTGATTCCGTTGTCGGAACTAATTGCGGCATTAAACGGCAATTCAGTCTCATCACAAAAAACAATGAAGGAATTCTATAATATAATAAATCAATTCGGAAATGAATTTAATATCCTGATCAGCGCTAATGAGAGTGAATTGAAAAAATATGCAGATGAGAAAATTGCTGATGCTATAATGAAAAACAGGGAAGGGAAAATAAGGATAATTCCAGGGTATGACGGGGTCTACGGGGTGCCGGTGATTGACGGGATGCAGAATAAAAAGAATTTGATGCAGCAGGAAACTCCAGAGACTAAACAGCAAAAGGGGCTCCATGAATTTCTGTGATGCCACGTCGACAAATCGAAACCTTTAAATAGATGCTTCATACTATCTTCTGTTAAGACCGTCGGGGGTTTTGATCTTAATACAAATAAACAGGAGGTAATAAAAATGGGAGAAGTAGTATGCAGATGCAACATAAAGAGGCAGCCTGGATATCTCTATTTTGTAAACAAGAATGGGGATGCTGCCAGGGTGGCTATGGCAAGAGCCGGCAAGAAGTCCAGCAAAAAGCAGGAAGTGCTGCACAAGTGCGGAGTAACCAGAAAGAAAGGATATCTATACTTCATCGACAAGAAGGGAAATGTCGCGATGGCCAAGATGGCAAGAGGCAGAAGGTAATCTGTCCTTTAAATGCTTGTTGGATATAAATCCCCACAGCTTGCTGTGATTGGGTTTTTTATTTCTTATTTTTATTTTCTAATCTTATTATCGACTTAACAGAATTAATGGCCACCTCTATCTGGGCATCTGTGGGGCTTTTGGTTGTAATCTTCTGCAGCAATATGCCCGGCAGCGCGATCATCCTGAAGAAAAGCCTGTCATGGAACCTGTCGCTCGCCTTCAGTATCTCATATGAGACTCCTGCAATCAGCGGCACAAAGGACACCCTGACAAGAAAAAGAACCGCTTTTCTCGGCAGCAGATTCAGCCCGGCAAACTCCGGAAAAAGGTAGTTAACGATGGATGGAATCACTGAGAAGGCAAGTATGCTGACAATCAGCACTAGAAATATGAATGATGTCCCGCACCTCGGGTGCATTGTCGGAAATTTCCTCACATTTTTTGCGTTCAATTCCAGGCCCTTCTCATGGCAATGAACCGCCATGTGCTCAGCGCCGTGGTACCTGAACAATGTTTTTACATCGGACATGAATGATATTGCAGCGATGTAGAGCACAAAAAACAGTATCCTGATCATGCCGTCAATCAAATTGAAATAGAATGGGGATGACTCCTCCCTGAAGCCGATCCAGCCGGTCAGGAAATATGGGATTCCGATGAATATAACGATGACGGCGGCCATTGAAAACGCAATTGTAAAAGCCATCTCCTTTTTCGTGATTTTTTCATCTTCATCTCCGGCCTGCTCTGCCGACCACATCAATGATTTCATTCCGATAGAAAGCATGTCAACTAGATTGAAAAATCCCCTGATTACAGGCTTTTTAAGAAATTCTGAGCTTCTCGACTTCAGCTTCTCTGTTTTTGAGATGATTTTTCCTTTTTTCCTCACGCTGACGGCATAGTAATTCTGGCTCTTTATCATAACGCCTTCTATGACCGCCTGGCCGCCGATTTTGAGAATATCCCTGCTTTTCATTGCATAACTCATTTTCCAGCAGTTATTTAAATGTATTGCACATATAGACTCTGTCCCGAATGTCAGTTTTGCCATAAATTATGCGAGCATCTATGCCTTTTATATCAAGCCAAAAGGAAACCCTGAAAAATGCAAAGCATTTTTGGGGCACCGAAAATCCTATGGATTTTCCCGTGTTACAATGGGAACCACCGCAGGTGGTGCCGAACTCTGTTCGAGTATTTTGGCTTTTCATAAGTACGTAAACATGCGAGCCGATGGCAAAACCGAGCCTTTGGCGAGATTCTGGACAGAGTCACACATATCTTTTCAAATAAAAACATTTCTTCGCGCCGGCAAGAGGGAGCATTTGCCGCGGCAATCTGACATAGGCCAATTTCCTGCAAAAAGCATATATAATCCCTGTGCATTATCTTATTTCTCCAAACATGAAATGCCCATACTGCAACAACCAGGAAACGCAGGTTACCGATACAAGGGAAACCGAAAGCCTTGAAGCGACAAGAAGAAGAAGGGAGTGCGCAAAGTGCGGCAAAAGGTTTACCACATACGAAAGGGTTGAGGAAGCTGATATTGTCGTGGTTAAGAAGGACGGCAAGAGGGAAAGGTTCCAGAGGCAGAAACTGCTCAACGGCATACTGAAGGCCTGCGAGAAAAGATCGGTGCCTCTTGAGAAAATCGAGAAAATCGCCGATGATGTCGAATCCGATCTGAGGAAAAGGGATTCTGTCGAGATTGACAGCAGGGTAATCGGGGAAATAACCATGAGAAAGCTCAAGTCGCTCGACAAGATTGCTTATATCAGGTTTGCTTCTGTTTACCGCGAGTTTGAGGATCTGGACAGGTTTGAGGAAGAGCTGGAGAAGCTGCAGAAGAAATAATAAGCTTATTAAATCACCAGAATTTCTTGGTTTTATGATAATCGGATTAACAGGCAAAAACGCTTCAGGCAAGGGCGAAGCCGCGGCATATCTGAAGAAGAAAGGATTTGAGTACCACTCCCTTTCTGACATTCTGCGGGAAGAAGCCACAAAGAGGGGCATAGAGCACGCAAGGGAAAACCTGATTAATCTCGGCAATGAGCTAAGAAGCCAGTTCGGGCCGAATTACCTGGCAAAAAAAAATAAATGAAAAGATCAGGCTTTCCCATGTCGATGATTTTGTCGTCGACAGCATAAGAAGCCCCTTTGAGATTGGGGAATTGAGGAAAAACAGTGATTTTGTCCTTGTCGCGATTGATGCTCCTATTGAAATCAGGTTTGAAAGGCTGCTGAAAAGAGGAAGGCTTGGGGATGCAAGGACGCTTGAGGATTTCAAAAGGCAGGAAGAAAAGGAAAACTTAAAAATAGACACGGGACAACAGCTTGACAAGTGCATCTCTATGGCAGATAAAGTAGTCATTAATGATAGCACTTTGGAGCAATTGCATCAAAAGATTAATAAATTAACAAGGCTTTGATTACCACAAAATGCAGATAGAAATCCAAAAAGACACTTCAAGAAAAATAGAAGAAACTGCCAAATTACTAGGCCTAAAGAGAGAAGATTTAGTGGACAGGGCTGTCATGGTTTATATTGACGGCATCAGCAAATATCTGGAATTAAAGAAGGAATTGAACGAGTGGGATGTCCTGAGTGACGAGGCATTGGTGAATTTTGAGAAATCACTATGAAAAAGGGCGAAATATGGCTTGTTGAACTTCCTTCAACTAATGGCCACGAACAATCCGGCAAGCGGCCGGCGCTAATTTTGTCGGAAACAGCGGCTAATATCGTCATTGTTGTTCCATTGACTTCTAATCTACAAGCATTAAGATTTCCTGATACTATTGAAGTGAAACCCTCTAAGCAGAATGGCCTAGCGACATTGTCAGTAGCTCTGGTATTCCATATCAGGGCCATAGATAAGAAAAGGTTAAAAAGCAAAATAGGAAACCTTGAAGATTCCTCTTTAAAGGAAGTCGAAAAAACCATCAGGAAAATACTCCAATTGTGAGGGAAAAAACAAAATGGCAAGAGTAAGCTGGGAGCAGTATTTCATGAACATAGCAAAGCAGGTTGCAACCAGAAGCACCTGCGACAGGAAGCATGTGGGGGCTGTCATAGTGAGGGACAGGACTATACTCTCAACTGGCTACAACGGCAGCATAAGGGGGGTCATGATCGAGGGCTCCGAGCTGTACATCACTGCCTCCCCCTGCTGGAACTGCTTCAAGCTGCTGGCCAACACCGGCGTCAGGAAAATATATTACGGCGAATTCTACAGGGACGAGAGGAGCTTTGACGTTGCCAAGAAATTAGGCATTGAGCTGGTGCATATTCCGGTGGATCAGAAAGAATTATAAACTCAAAGGTCATATATATAGGCATTAAATGGTCAAAATAAAGAAAATCGGGATATTATCGCTGGGAAAAATTATGGGAATATTGTATGCCTTAATGGGACTTATTCTCGGCGCGATATTAAGTTTAATTTCACTAATAGGCTCTGCTCTTTCCTCAAATGGCTTTGGAATCTTCATTGGCATGTTTGGCATAGGCGCCATAATTTTTCTTCCAATATTCTATGGGGTAATCGGTTTTGTATTTGGCCTAATCACTGCACTATTATACAACTTAGTTGCTTCGTGGATTGGCGGATTGGAAATAGAAACAGAAAAATAATTCTGACTATTCAATGCAGCGCATAAATACCCTCTGTGAGCAGAAACATTGCTATCACAATTTCCAGATCAAATCCTAGATTCAGCGGGAATTTGAGATTTATGAAATAAAGGATGCCTGGAAAAGCCAGTGTCAATTTTATCAGTTTCCCCATGAAAGATGTGCCCCTGTTGACGTGGTGCATGACTATGTAGGTTATCAACTGCGTGGCAATCAGGAATAATGCCCCCAGCATCGCCAAGTCGTAGGGGATTATCGGAGATACATCATAAATCTTGAAGTATTTGAGTGCTATCAGCAGCGCCAGCGGCACGGCCGCAATTGGGATTATCCTGCTCATGCCCACTTCTTATTAGAAAGGTATTTAAAGTTATTTATTAAAGGCAATATCGGTGCCAATAGGTGAATAAAAAAAAGTATGGTGAGAACCCTTCCAAAGTCGCCATAATAGGGGCAGGCTTTGTAGGCAGCACTGCCGCTTATTCCTTGCTCATTGACGGCGCCGCTTCTGAGATTGCACTGATTGATGTCAGCAGGGAGAAAGCCGAGGGGGAGGCGATGGACCTGCAGCACGGCCTTCAGTTCAAGCCCAACTGCAAAATCACTTACGGCTCGGACTATTCGCTGTGCAATGATGCGGATATAATAGTGATCTGCGCAGGAGCCCACCAAAAGCCGGGGGAGACAAGGCTTGATCTTGTGAAGAAAAACTCTGCCATACTGAAGCATATGGTGCCCCAGATACTGAAATACAGCAAAGAGCACATTTTCCTTGTTGTCTCAAACCCGCTTGATGTACTTACTTATCTCACTTTGAAATATTCCAGGTTCCCGAAGCACAAGGTAATAGGCTCAGGCACAATACTCGACACTGCAAGGTTCAGGTACCTGATAGGGGAGCATTTTGGTGTCAGCCCAAACAGCGTCCACGCCTAAAATGCCGCTTATGAGATAATAGCCAAGAAAGGTGCAACTTACTACGCAATCGGACTTGGGGTTGCCAAGATTGTAAGGAGCATTTTCTCAAACCAGAACGAGGTTCTTGCGCTGTCATCGTACCTTAATAATTATCACGGCATACGGGATGTTTGCTTAAGCGTGCCCACTGTTGTAAACAGGGAAGGCGTGAAGGAGCACATTGTCGTGCCTCTGAATCCTGCCGAGAAATATCAACTGAGGAAGTCTGCTTCGATAATCCGGAGTTTTATAAGGCAGGTTTAGGACAAAATGAGGTTACAAATAAGTGGATACTATGTATTTCATCAATAATAGTTAGGCGTAAGATATACATAAATATTTTGGTTTTTTCTTCCAATGAAATGTTTCCCGTCAGAAAAGTTAGCTTATTTTTTGTTTAAAATTCAATTTCAGTTAGCCGCAAACTATTGATAAAAATTACCCAGTCATGGGTATAACTGCATCTGGTGGAATTTGGCAGACAAATCCTATGTTTATAACTGTCAAATCCAAGAAAAACATTTATTAATTCTCCAGTGAAACCTGATATTATGCGCATAAATGTATCAATTGACAGGGAAAAAGGCAAAAGAAACGTTGAATTGGGCATTGATTCTTCAGTCAAAGACCTTCTTAATTCCCTGAGAATAAATCCCGTAACCGTGATTGTGGCAAGAAACAATGAACTGATTCCGGAAAATGAGAAATTGAATGATAATGACGAAGTAAGGATTCTTTCTGTCATTTCGGGTGGCTAAATAGCCGTTCTCACAACCCCAGCAAATACAGGCCAGCCATCATTATCATTATGGCTATTGTTTTTGCTCCCATGGTTTTCAAGTCTAAGGATTCTTTAATGAACATTGGAAGTTTGACCGAAAGGAATGCGGCAATTACCAATACAAACAGGCTCTGAAATCCCACGAAAACGCTTACAAGGGATACAGGCCCCAAAAGTATGGCTCTATTGTAGAATATATGGCCAAAAAACCCGAGAATTGAACTGACAGGGATTAGCAAAGATAATCCCAGCCTATGGGCTTTAAATGCATTTTTGAAATCCTTCCTGACTTTCGGCAGCAGGAATATTGACAGGCTGCTTATGTTTATGCCGAAATACAATATCATGAGAATTTGCCAGAAATTTTCCTGGGTGAATATGTATTTCAAAAGCACGTCGGCTATTGCAACAAAAAAGCTTGACAAAAACATATAAGCCAAAGCAGGGCTCAAATGCAGAACGTTCCCGATTTTTCTTGCCGAGACCAGAAAGCCGCCTGTCAAAATCAGGGCAAATGCCATGTAACTTAATGGGGTGAGAATCTCGTCAAGGAATAAAACAGCCAAGACAATGGTCAAGAGGGGTGAAATGTGCCATAAAGGCACAACACGCGAAGCTTCTTCCAGGGACAATGCCTTTATGTAGGATATAACAACAATCGGAAGCAAAATACCCGATGCAAAGGAATAAAACATCAGCAATGGAGAAACAGCAGGCACTCCGATAATTGTGAAAAGCACCAGGCTTATTGCCATGCCAGGAATTCCAAAAGCAGCAGCCAAGGCTAAAGAGGAATCCATATACTTTGTCCGCAGTACCTTATCCAATATGTTGGCAACTGCCCAAAAAAGGCTGCCTATTAATGCAAAAATTACCCACAACATATAAAAACAAACTGCAATATTGTTTAAAATACTTTGTATGGGTGTGAAATGACTCTGGAAATAAAATTACCAAAAGAATTAGAATTGTCATATTGTAAAATAAATTCAAAATTTGCAGCTATACGCAGAGATTTGGAGAAAAAGCATTATGACAGGGAAATACCCCAAGATGACCAATTTTTAAAGGAGATAATTGATTTCATAATCAAAGTATTTGAGCATATAATAAAAAACTATGATAGCCTCAATCTGGAAAACTGGATTAGATTTCTGTATGGTTATTACCACGAATTTTATTATGGCCCTGATGCAGATGATTATAATTATCTTGATGACGACGACTCGGGAATCGGTGAAATATTCATGATAGAAATGAACGATTTAGATAAAATTCCTAGCAAAGAAAATCTAATTGCATTAAAAGAAAAATTTATACTAATAGCATCTCTCAAAAATAATGGAACTTTTACAGCAAGAATTAACAGCATTTACCGACTATACACTCAAAAGAAAAAGTTCCAAAATTGAGGAGATTTACTATAAGTAGGGGTAAGATTTCAAAATGAAAGTCAATTGCTGCAGCAAGAAGCCGGTAATAGAGATTCACAGCGGCAACAACCTGTGCAAAACCCATTTTGTGGAATATTTTGAATCAAAAGTATTCGGGACAATACGGGAATTCGACCTGATTGGAAAAAGCGAGCATCTGGGAGTTGCTGTCTCAGGGGGCAAAGACTCCTTGACAGTCCTTCATTTGTTGAAACGGCTTTCAGCGCAGAACCCGAAAATAAAGCTTACAGCAATGCTGATTGACGAGGGCATTGAGGGCTATCGCGACAAAACCATCATTGACGCAAAGGAATTCTGCAATAAAAATAAGATTGAATTAAGAATATACTCTTACAAGGATGAATTTGGCCATACTCTTGATGAGGGATTCACGAAAATTGCAACGGGCCATAACCTTGATGATGAATGCCAGTCGATTCTTATGAACCAGTTTAATAACAGGATCGCGGAAAGCGCAAGGCTCGGGCCGAAGAACGGAATCAATGAAAGCAGGTTTTTCATCCAGAGAATAAAGCCATTGTACCTCTGCACTGAAAAAGAAGTGACTGCTTATGCCTTTATGAACGGGATACTAAAGGGACTCAATGAATGCCCGAATGTCGGGCTGTCATACAGGGCGCAGGTCAGGGACACGCTCAACGATATGGAAAACAAGTTTCCCGGGACAAAATATTCCATAGTGAATTCATTTTTGCAGACTTTGCCCTTGCTGAAAGAGAAATTCAAAAGCAGTTCGCCAATTAACCCATGCGCAAAGTGCAATGAGCCATGCTCAAATGACATCTGCAATGCGTGCTTTTATCTGGAGAAGATATATCTGAGAAGCGAGGCCAGCAGGCAATAGGATTTTTCTTTGTTTTATAAACTTATCAGCCAGCAGCCATTAAACAGAAAACTATAAAAACAATCATAAATTCATTCTTAACATCAGTTAATTCAACCATTGGAGGTGGTTTAAATGCACACATTGCCGAAATTGCCGTA
>JACOZO010000141.1 GCA_016181325.1 Candidatus Woesearchaeota archaeon
CTGCCTATTTCTGGCTTGTGCAGACAAGGGCAGGCGACGAGCCTGAAACCAAGTTCCTAAGATGCGAGAAATGCAGCCACACATGGCGGGATTATGACTAGGGTAATGTTAAGCATTGGAATGATAAATATGCTTCCGATCCCACAACTGTAAGATGCCCGAAGGCGTCAGTTGTATTGCGTATTAATATCGGCTTCTTTGTCTTATCGCCATACAATCTATGAGTTTCTGCCACTAATTGATTAGATCGCCTTAGAACTGAGTTCATAAATTCTATTATTTGCTGTTGACTTTCTTGCAAATTATCTGAATTCTGCTTCAACAATTCTGTTATTTCATGGATTCTGCCGGAAGCCGTGCCATAATCAGCACCTGCAATCTGACTAATATCTGCAAAGGGATACGTTAAGCCTGTAAACAGGAAGCTGGTTACAAAAGTTTCCAGTTCCCTTCTTATATCTGGCTTCATCCACAATTTTTCAATGCCTAGCTGAGACCAATGATATATATCCCCTTTAGTTATATGTCTCTTGATTTGACCTTCAACTATGGAGTATAATAGTCCAGATGTTAAGCCGGATTCATAATCTCCATTATTTGGTGGGTAATATTTCATCTTCACAGGGCTGTAAATGTCATTTATAAACCTTTCTATTTTTACTATTTTAAAGTAGTATCAAAGATTGCCAAAACAGCACCAATAAGTATTTAAAACTGGTTTGAGTATATCCTACAGTGCCTCCTGAGCCTCCTGTGCCCCCAATAGACGATGAGATAAGGAAGAGTGATGTGGAATACGCTTTTCACGAGATAAAAGGCATTGTGAATGCCTATTCTGCCAAAAGGGATGCCAAAGCAGGCTCGATCAAGAATGATCAAGGTGCAAAAGAAGAGGGCATTGTTGATTTTGACATCAATGTGGATGATAGGCTGGCATCAGAGCTGCTCAGGTCGCTGGACAGCAGAACTGCTGCAGTTGACGATGCCCATTACAGCAGGATTGTCGAGGCTGACAACGAGATTAGGCAGATTTCAGCCTTGATTGGGAAGAAGCCCTCATTCTGGAACAGGATATTGCCCAGAGGAAAAGAGATTATCCATAATTATCCGCCGGAGCTTAAGCCCGAGATGCATGATGCTGAAGTCATTTACAATCTTGCAAGCTCTGCCAGGAGGGCTTTGATAGATTTTGAGCTTGACAGGGCACGAGAGATTTATATGGAAGCCCACAGGATATACACAGGGCTGCCTGATGAGAAGAAAGCCAAAGTTTATGAGGAGATAAGATCATTATACGAGGAAAGAAAACACGCGGAAATGCTTTTGTCAAAGTAATTCCAGCATATCTCCGACCTTCAATGGGATTTTTTCTGCGGCGCTGCCGCCTTTGACAGATATTTCAAGCGTATTCCCGCTCCCGACTATTGCAAAAAGCCCGCTTCCTTCCTCATAAGTATTGCAGAACACCAGGGTCTTGCTGATCTTTTTTGACCTGAGCATGTAGCTGCTTTTGCCTATGGAGGGCAGGTTCGTTATTATGTTGCCGAAGTGGTCTATCCTCACGACTTCACCTTCCCTCCCCTTAAGATGAAAATCAAGTTCTGATTCAATTTCTGCCTTTGGCCCAAGCTGGCTTATCTTTGTCCCTTTATCGAGCATTGCCGCTGCCTTTGCAAAGACATCCCTTCCGTGGAATGTCTTTGACGCGCCTTCTGCTGGGAGGGCAACAGCTTCGGCAATGCCATCTTCGGCCATTGCCTTGTGCATAAGCCCGTTGTCAGGCCCGACAAAATAATAGTCTTTTGTCCTTGCTGCAATGCATTTTCTCTGCCCGCCGACTCCAGGGTCTGCCACGCAGAGAAAGATGCTGCCCTTTGGGAAGAACATGTAGTTCTTGTACAGGATCCATGCCCCTTCACGGACACTGCAGCAGCTGACATTGTTGCATAAGTCTGCAATCCTGGAATCCGGGCTGATTGAATATATCATGCCTTTCATCGCCCCAAGATATTCGGATTCCCCGAAATCAGTCAATGTGACTATCATCTGATGCAAAAAGTTAATATACGTTTTAAAGTTTTCCTGAATAATGGGAAAAGGCCTTTTTGTTGTACTGGCAACAAGGGAGCCGACAGAAGGTATTTACGGCAGGAAGATAAGGGAAATGCTCAGGGATGAAAAAGACCCAGGCTCAAACAAAGAGAAGATTCTTCAGCTGTTTATAGATGACCGGGAAGACCATCTGAAAAATGAGATATTGCCGTTCCTTGGCTATCCGGATGGCGGGATGCGCATTGTGCTGTGCGACAGGTATTATCATTCAACAATTGCATTCCAGCATGCCCAGGGAATAGGCATAAGGGAGCTGATTGAAATGAATAAGAGGTTCAGGAAGCCTGACTTGACCATGATACTGGATCTGGAGCCGGAATTGGCGCTGAAGAGGATTGAAGGAAGGGACAAGGAAAAATTTGAGAAGCTGGAATTCATGAAGAAGGTGAGGGCCAATTTCCTGGCTCTGAAGGACATGCTTCCGGAAAATATTAGGGTTATTGACGCTTCTGCCGATGTTGGCTCGGTATTTGAGAAAGCCAGAGAAGAGATGTCCATGCTGCTTTAGGATGGTGTTCCGAGTTCCTGTAAGCTTAGTACATTAAATCTATCTGTCTTTATCTCGATGTTCAGTTCAGGATATGCATTCAGGCAATTCTCCTTGAGATTCTCCAGGAATCCCTGCGAAGGCGAGTTCAGTTCTTTCATGTTTCCGTTGGTCAGCTTACCAAGATTCGGCTGGAACTGCTGCAGTATCCACCTGCAGCCGATGCCTTTTATCTCGGATGCAATTCTCAGTATATGCTCTTTGTTGAACATTATTGAGGGGATTATTGTAGTCCTGACATCAACATTTAGTTTTTTGTTCCCTTTCAGGAGGGAAAGGCTTTCTTTGACGCTGTCCATGATGTCGCCTGTCGGCTTGAAGAAATTACTTGATTTTGTGGTCTTTTCAAATACATTCTCATCAAACGGGGATTTAATGTCAAGCGAAACGTAATCCAGCAGGTTAAGGTCCAGCATCAGCCTCAATACATTTGGGTTGCTGCCGTTTGTCTGCAGGCCTGTCTTCAGCCCAAGTGATTTTGAGAATCTTGCCAGTTCTGTGAGCGACGGCTTTTGGAGGCACGGCTCCCCCCCTGTGAAGTAGACGCTGCCTGCAGAGTAGGATAATGGCTTGAGCTGGGCCTTTACATCCTTGAGATTTCTCAGGAATTCCTCCCTGAAATCAAGTATTTCAGAGGCAAAGCAGTACTGGCACCTGAAATCGCAGCCTGCAAAGTAGACTATTATAGATGGCCTGCTGTCCCAGTCAACGGCAGAATGGGAGATTCCGGAAATATAAGCCTGCATTAAAAGCACCCGGAGCAGGGGGTTGAGAAACCGTTAATAAAATTTGTTGATTTATCGGCTTCATCCAAAAAATGGGTTAGCAGCCTAAAGTCGAGCCTTATTGCAAATCACATAAAAAGAGGTCAGGGGGACGTCCCTTACGGGGCTTGACCGA
>JACOZO010000047.1 GCA_016181325.1 Candidatus Woesearchaeota archaeon
CATCCTCGAAAACTGTGAGTTTTCGGGAAACCGGAAATCCAAAGGATTTCCCAGTTCACAGAAAATTCCATAGAATTTTCTAGTGTTCCGCCTCGAATCTGTCAAAAACCAACAGACTATTTTGATTAGGTTTTTGAGCATGCTCGGAAATCAAAAATTTCCGACATATTGCAATAATATATAAATTGGCGAGGCGGAGCGTTATCATGAAAATCTCCGATTTTCAGGATGCCGAAAATCCAATCAAGATTGTCTGTTGATTTTCGTGCATGGAAGGAAAGCGACGCCTCGCACAAGAACCCACCAGAGTGGGTACCGAACCCTGTTCGAGTATATGCCGGAGGCGGATTGAATATTCATAATAAAAAGCTTCACAAAGCTAAATAACTACGATTTTTATGAAACTATTTTTCATACCTCCAGTTTAATCTTAATATCCCATGTCTCCAAGCAAATCCTGAAGTTGTAATTCTCCAATTGCCATGGTTACTCTTCTTGTTGCAGGCTCCTTCAGTTCCGGCTTTAATTCTTCAATGGCCTGCTGCAGCTGCCTCATTTCTGCAGGCGTTACTCCTGATACAGGAAATTCCCTTAAATTGATCCAATGCGCCCTGCTGTAATGCAGCAATGGGCCAAGCGCCTTTTCCGTACCCCCTTCCTTAATTTTACGATAAGCGGCTTCATTAATAAGCCAGCCTACCCTCCAGTCAGATGCTTTTCTGGCCGCAATCAGCATTTCACCTATGGGGTTTACCAAGTCTGTTAATGCGTTCAGCTGCAATGCGCCATCACTATTCAGCCTCATAGATGCCTGCCCGGGGCAGACTGAAGCCACTGCAATCAATCCTCCGAATCTCTCTGAATATCCCAGTCCGGCAATCTTCATTATATCCATCTCGCCTGAAGGCAGGGCTGCGGCAATCCTTTGCCCTTCCTTTATATTCAGATATGGTACCGGTTCTCTTGATTTTATAGTTGCATATAGGTCTGTCATGCTCATTTTTATCCCTCCAAATGATTTTTAATTTTGAATGTTTCTTTAGAATTCCCTTATTTCATCCCGGAACTTGCAGGCTTTTCAGGCCAAGAATAATTGGAATTTATTAAGAGAGTTTGAACTAATTAAACGAGAAGGCAAAAAATATATGTTGAATACCTGACTGAACCATAATAAGCGGAAATACTAACTTGTTAATAAATTTTCCCCTAACTGCGGCTTCATCCAAAAATTCGCATTCGCTCAGGTTAGCAGCTTCAAAGTCCTTTACGTGTAAAGCAAAAGCCGACATTCCCCGTAAGGGACATCCCCCTTGCTTTTGCCCTGTAACGCGCAATCAGGATAAGCACTATGAGCAATGCCGTCCAGTTCAGCGCCATGAACCACGGAGTGCCCCAGCTTATGCCGTTGTACCGGTAGTCGGAAACAGGAAACAAGAAAGGTGTTGCAAAGAATCTTGATGAGTGAGTAGGTATATCTGACAGTATATGAATCCCCCATCCCGCCATCGGCCAGTACCATTTTCTCGTGAGCAGGAAAACAAGCAGGAAAACTATTGAGAATATTATGATGCTGTGCGTGAAGCCGTACGCCATTGTGGTGTATTTGGGTATCGAGCTTATCGGCGGAGGGCCCCTGTCGAAATTGCCTGACAGCAGCCTCATGATGAATACAGGGGCAAACGGAATTATGTCAGGCAGCACGCTGAATAATGCCGCAAGCCAGGCATTTCTCCTGTTCCTGTGGAAGACTGCATAACCCCACAATCCGTGCGCGAATATATCCATTCAAGAATCAGTTGAACATTATAATTTAAACCTATCTTTTTGCCTTTATTGTCATCTCAACGCCAGTGCCAATCGGCACCAGAACGCTGCGGTATTTTTTGCGCACGTATTCGAGATAATCCACCATCTTGTCCTTGAAGATTACTGCGTTGTCGGCTACAATTATGGCATTTTCAGCCAGCTTGTTTTCCATCAGTCTGAAATAATTTATATAATCCTTTTTTACCGCATCGATGAAAAGAAAATCAAATTTTTCATTGAGCTTTGGGATTTCCCTCAGTGCGTCGCCATTTATAATAGTTATATTATCTAATTTTGCATTCCTGAAATTTTCTATTGCTATTTTTGAGTTATTTCCGTCAATCTCTATTGTCGTGACTTTTCCGCCGTGCTGCCCTGCTGCTTCGGCAAGCCAGATTGCTGAATAGCCGATGCAGGTCCCGACTTCAAGGATGTTTTTCGGCCTTGCCGAAGACACAAGAATGTGAAGAAAATTTCCTGTTTCAAGGGGTATGATAGGCAGGCTGCGGAATTTTAATTCCAGCCGCTTCAGCAATTCTTCAGTGCGCTGGTGCATTTTTCGGGTATACTCCGGGCTTCATGAACACCTTGTGGGTTTTTACTGCAAGGCCGCGGCTTTCCCTCATCATGTGCTCCGAGGACATCTTGGCTTCGCCCATCGCGACAAGCTCGTCCTTTAGGGACATTATTGCCACAAGGTCATTTGTCGAGATTTTGCTGTGCAGCCTGCTTATGCCAGGTATTTTCAAGTCTATTCCGTGGCAAAGGCTGCCGATTGTGGCGTCAAAGACCCATATCTTCGGCAGATGGGCGACTGCATTCTCGACTGGCTGGATTATTTTTCTTATGTATTTTTCGTTCTTTTCTTCCTTCCAGTAATGATATGCGTCAGCCAGGTCCTGAAGCGTGAATAAAGTTGATTCGCCAAAGGGGCCTGCTTTTGTCCTTCGTAATTCAGCCATGTGGGCGCCTGTGGCGAGCTTTGCGCCGATGTCATGAATCAGCTTCCTTATGTATGTGCCGGCTTCCGTGCCCACCCTGAACATGACATCCTGGCCGTCAATCTCAATGATATCAAGGTAATAGACAGACCTTGTCCTGAGCTGCCTTTTTACAGCGCTCTTTATAGGCGGCATCTGCTGGATTTTTCCGGTGAATGCATTGCAGACTTCCCTCAATCTTTTTTCCTCAACTTCTTTGTGGAGGTGCATTATCGCGACATATTCCTTGCCGGCCTTCAGCAGGGCCTGGGCTATCCTGGTTGCATCTCCCAGGGCTATTACAAGCACGCCGGTAACAGCAGGGTCCAAAGTACCCGAATGGCCGCTCTTGCTCAGATGAAGAATTTTCTTGGCAAAGTCCGCAACCTGGTGGGAAGTGGGTCCTTTGGGCTTGTCTATGTTGACAACGCCGTAATTCACCAGTTCCCTTGTCGGCCTGTCCTCGGGCCTGCAGCCGAATCTGCTGTCTGTGCCTGATTCTTTCTTTACTATAATCTTGCGTTCTATTTTTTCGAATGGGAGCAGCGTTTCCATCAGTGAAAAGAAATGTAATGGTTTAATAAAGGTATTTGTTTGTTTTTGAGGCGCCGAAAAACCACATTTCCATTGGAATTTGATTATATTTGATGAATTACACCACTTCGTCGTACATTTTGGAAATATGACCCACACTAAGTTATCCTTTTATTAAAATTGTCGGCTTTACTTGTCAGAAACTCATCCATAAAATCGTGTGCTCCTTGTAGATGCTGAATATGTCATAATCAATGTATTCATTCACGAATTTTTCCTTGAATTCGTCCATTATCTGCCTCAAAACCCTGTCATTTTCGACATGGATTTCAATTGTGAGGTCATATTTTCCCAGCAGTTCCAGGGCAAAAAGGCATTTGTTTGTCCTGTCAAAAAATTCAATCATTGCCGGAATAATCCTGAGGCTTTTTAAGGCAAAATTTATCTGGATAAACTGCAATCCCAATTTATCAAAATTCGGAGCAGAGGCATAGGCTATGATGATGCCTTCCTTTTCAAGCTTCTTTATCCTATATTTAATCACTTTTGAATCGGCATTTATTTTTTTGGCCAAATCTACCAAGGGGATTCTTGCATTGGCTGAAAGTTCCTTCAGTATTTTTTTATCGGTTTCATCAATGTCTGAATTTATTATCTCATCCTGATAAAATGAATGCTTCTTGGAGGGGCCAGCATACAAAAATTTCTGGTTCAGCCTGTGGACAGTCAGGACAGTGTGAATCTCTTTTTCAAGGATTAAATTGCCGAACCTGCCCTTGAAATCCGTCAGGAACTCCTTGAACTGCCTGGAGCTTTCAACGACAATGAGGAATGTCATGTCGTATGGGCCCTCGCAGCTGCCCAGATAGGCGCATGCTTCTGTGGCTTTCAGATAATCTATGATTTCCTGCTCTTTCAGTCTTGTTGCATTATGGAATTTCACAAAAGTCTTGTAATAGAATTTACCGAGCTTTGAGGTGTTGAAGATTGTGTAGAAGTTCTTTATGTAGCCTTCTTTCAGGAGCCTTTTAATCCTGAAATTCGCCGTTTCTTTTGATGTCCTGACTTTTTTTGCTATTTCTGTGACAGGCGCCCTTGAGTTCAAATCCAGCTCATACATTATTTTTTTGTCTAATAGGTCTAAGTCTGGCATTTATTCAATTATTGCTCAATTTTTCAAGAAGCTTCCTGCTTTTTTCCATTTGCTCTTCGCTTGCAGTCAATTTAATTCCCTTTTTTCTGGCTTTTTCGTGCATGTCATAAATGCTTACATCAAGAATTTCCGCAGCTTTTCCAATTGACAGCCTTCCACTGGCACACAACCCGATTATATATTCCTCAAGGCTTTGGTATATTAATTGCTTCAGCACTATCGCCTTATTTGTATGCTCTTCTTTGCTTTTTAAGTCTATTATGGGCATTATCTTCTCTTCCAGTTTTAAAGGATATACTATTGCCATTTTATTTTTCCTCCAGTTCTTTCTTTATTTTGGTATAATCCGCCTCTCGGACAAATATTTTTATTTTTTCTAGATATTTCATTGCATCATTTTGGCTAATTTTTCCAAGTTTTTTTAGCAGCGCAATTAAATCAAGTGGCACATGATAGCTTTGGTTTTCTTCTTCCAATTTTTTGATAAAAGCCCTGTCATCGCTGACAACAATATGATCTCCCGTTTCTTTGCTCAATGCCAAAACAGACATCTCGCCATCTCCAAGATTTTCTTCCTGCTCAACAGTTTTTTTGGGGTTTCTTATTTTCAATAATTTTGACTTCAATAACCCTTCAATAATATCAGCATCATGGTATAGTCTCTTCTTGCCTTCATCCACTGTTTCTCTTTTTATATTATCAGTTGTTACGCAGTTAAATGATTTGCAGACTGCATTTAATGCGCCTGAATTTGCCAGCTTAATCAGCGAATCTGAATCAAATATAAAATTATACATTTTTATACTTAATTATACTATCTTATATTTAAACCTTTTGGTTTTGATTAAAATAGTAAAAGAGGGATTTTTATTGCTAAAAATACTATTTTATTTATAAATTTTCTCTTTTTTTGTAAGAAATTGATGAAAGTATTAATATATAGTCTGTAATATATAGTTGCTACTGGATGATAATAAACCGTTGATAAAATGGAAAAAAACAAAGTCTTCAATTAAAATGATTAGCTACAATTTTGTCCCTAGAATAGAAGATTTGGCAGAAAAGGAATTGGAAAGGTTAAGGCAAAGCCCTAAAGGAAGCCACGTAGATATTATACTTCAAGAAGCATTAAGAGATAGAGATTATAGCACAACAATACCCCCGCTTCCAAAAAATAAGAGGCCATGGATGATAACTTCTTTTATAGACCTTAATCCAGAATTGGCTGATTATTGCGATGGCGTGATCCTTAGGAGTGAATTTCTATTTTTAAGATATCTGGGAGACAGAGAATTTAATGAAACAGATATTGGGGACTATTTGGATTTTCTACAAAGAAAAATATTTCCTTTTTTGCCGGAAAATGTAATTTACAGGCTATGCGACCATAATGACGAAGATTTCAGCTTTTTTTCAGGAAAATATGGAACCAGAGGGGCAAAAAGACTGCTCCAGCAGGATTTATTGCTCAGCACAGATTTGGCAGCAATAGATGAATTAAGAAAAAGAGGAAAACGGGCAGAAGTATTGGTTCCCTATGCAGTTTTTCCAGAAGAATTCCAGGAATTGAGACAGAGAATTACCTCCAGATTAGGTGATATAAAAGTCGGGGTTATGCTTGAAGTCCCCGCAAACCTGTTGGAGGCAGAAAGATTCTCTGACTCTGATTTTTATGTCTTTGGCCCCGGAGACTTGATTAAAAATTTGTATGGAGGTATTGACAGGGATTCGCCTGATTTTGAGAAGGTGGATGCCGGTGTGGTTATTCCGCTGGTAAGAAAATGTATGGAGGGGCTGGATAGTCCTGAACATAGGAAAAAGGTATACCTTGTCAAAAATTTAGTCGGAATTGGAAATGACTATCCAAATCTTGAAGCGATAGATGCCTATATGCCTTCTCAGCTTATGGCGGCGGAAAAATGAAAGATAATACGAATCACCATGAATTGATTCCAAGAGGGGAATTGGAGGAAATACTGCGTGTTTTAGAAGAAGAGAATCCAATGTCGGCTACTGAAACAAAGCACGGCAATTCTTACCACTACGGCACTTCAGAAGATACGCCTGTTTCAAAAGAAAGGTTATTAGCTGCCATTAAAGGGGCGGAAATAGAGGATATTTATGTACACTCACCATTCTGCGTAGCCAGATGTCATTATTGCACTTATCCGATTGCAGTCGGCCAAGGCCAGGATAAAGTCTTGAAATTCTTAGACGAATTAGCCGGCGAAATTCAAGAAGCTCTGGATTTTTTTGGGTATTCCGATCTAAAAAGCATACATGTTGGCGGCGGAACTCCTAATTACCTCGAGCTTCAAGAATTAGAGAGATTTTCCAAGTTAATAGCCCAAGGATTTCCTCTTCAAAACTTAAGACAGATGGATATTGAAGTTTCTCCTGTGAATTTGGATGAGGAAAAAATAGCATTATTGGCAGGTTTTGGATTCAATAGAATCAGTATGGGCATTCAGACATTTGATGATGGGATAAACCAAAGGAATGGAAGATTCAATCAAAGCGCAGAGCAAGTCATAGGGCTGGTTGAAGTTCTGAAAAGATATTTTCCAAACATTTCAGTAGATTTATTGGCAGGGCAGGAAGGGCAAAGTTTGCATGATTTAAGCGATGATTTTAGAAAAGCCCTTGATTTGGATGTCAATTCCATTTATTTATATCAGGTAAGGCAGGCATTCAGACATGGAGGACTGGATGAGGTAGAAGCTCTTAATCATTTCCTAAGCTATTTTAGCCAAAATGGATATGAAATATTATCCCACAATCAGGTTATAAAAAAGAGAAATTCAGACGGCTATTGCCAGCAGAGGGAGGGGCGGGCAAAGCTTGAGAATCTTCTTGGCATTGGACCAGCCGCAAACTCAGAGATGCAAGGCTATATTTTTACTAATGTCCCTCCTGCTGAATATTTAAGGAGTGGAAAAGGGATAAATGCTCAAACCATAAAGATGAAACAAAAAAGAAACCAAAAGGCGCTATATCTCTTAAGGGCATTGAGATATTTTACAAGGCCTGATGTTGATGGGCTTCTTGTAGGAGATTATCAAGGCAAATTTGGCACTCATCCTTATGACGACTTTAAGGGAAAAATTGATTTTATGGGAAAAGCAGGTTTGTTAATAATGAATGATGGAAAGATTGAAGTCACTTCAAAAGGCATGCTATTCACGCAGTGGATTGACAATTATTTGACAAGACACTATAAGTAATAATAAGAATCTGAAATGGTCTTATGAGTAGATATAAATTAACCCTTCTGCGCAGCTGCGAGTGCCTGCACCTGCGATCCAGACACTTCCTTAACCACCGCAGCAATAGAGCACTCGCCATTATGTTCATAAGGGAACACGTGCACACGAACTTTTATCAATCTTGTGCCATCTTGTACATTGGGAAATTCCCCCCTGCCGCTCATCCTGCGGTATCTTTCAGTATCTGCAACCACAAGATTTCCACTCATCGCCTGAGCGATGATGCCTTTCCTTTCGCCCTTTCGATGTTCCGGAACTATCTGAATTGAGTACATACCCTTCAACTCATCCACAGAGTAGCCAAACAGCATTTCAGCGCCCAGACTGGCAACAACAATTCTGCCATCATGATTGTGCGCAAGCACTGCAGACACGCAGTCTCTGAAGAATTCCTGCGGACTGCGAGATCTTTCCACTTCACTGTACCATTTATCGACATGCACCAAAGGCATTCTGTCTGGTTCACTGTAGGCAGTATCACAGGCATATTTTCTTATCGCCATAAGCACAGCGCCGTCAAGGCTTGCATCACTGGTTAGAGGCATCATTTTATATGTAAGAATCACATTGATTTAAAAATCTAGCCCTTACGCTGCGGAGGAATCATCTCTTTCTTCCTCAGTTCCTGCGACTGGGATTCCTGGGGCATCTTTGGGGCATGCTTTGGATGCTCTTTCCTTAATTCTTTTATCTCTTCGTGCTCGACTTTCTTTGCCTCTTCGGCCTTGTGCTCCTTTTTGTCCTCAATTTCCTTTTCAAGCTTTTCTGCTTCCTTGGATAATGTTTCTTTTGCCCCTTTCTTTGCTTCTTCCCTGACAGCTTTTTTCTTTTCTTCCTTTGGGGCGCCGAATAGTTCAACAGTGACTTTTCCCTCGCTGTCTTTCACAGCAGTGACCTTGACTTTTTTTGGGGGGTTCTTCATGCCGTGCAGCCAGACATGCTCGTTCAGGTATTTCCCGATTGAAACATTCTCTGACTTCATGTGCCTTGCTATGAACAGCCTTATCTCTATGACAGCTTTCTTGGCTTTCCTGTAGTATGGGACTCCCAATACGTGCCTTCTCAGCGGGATTATGTATTCCCTTTCCAGTACATTCTTTGAAGCTTCTTTCTTCTTGGCCATGATTATGCCTCAGTCTTTGTCCTTCGCCAGCTTCTTTTAACAGCAGTGTGCCTGCTTGGGTGCACCCTCCTCTTCTTGCCGTAGATCTTGAGGACTGTCCAGTAAGGCGCCCATCTGGTCTTCTTGTGCAGCTTCACCAATCTCTGCTTTCTGCTGGGATGCTTGTGCCTTGCCATTTTTGTTTGACTATGACTTGCTTATCCTTATCTCGCGCTTTTTCGGCGCCATCTGCATGAGTAATTTTTTGAATGCCTGATCATCAACCTTTTCCGTTATCCTTCCGGACTGTATCAGCTG
>JACOZO010000048.1 GCA_016181325.1 Candidatus Woesearchaeota archaeon
CAAGCATAGCCACTAGACTACAGGCCCGTAATCTATGGGTATTTTATGGTTATATATAAAAATATTTAAAAAGGAGCGGGAGAATAATATGAAAATGCTCAATAAGAAGGGATTTGAACTGGCTGTCAATTTTCTTGTTGTTTTGATAATATCAGTGGTTGTGATTGGCTTCGGCATTAAATTCGTCTATGACCTTGTCGCACAGACGTCGAAGCTTGAGCAGGTGAGCGGCGAGGACCTTGACGCAAGGATAGGCGACCTGCTGTGCGCAAACGAGAAGCAGGTATGCATAAGCGGGGAGACGAAGAAGGTAAAGCAGGGGGATGTCGGCGTTTTCGGGGTGAAGATATTGAATGTGGATAGTGCGGATCATAAATATATAGTTGTACTGTCAAGATGTCAATTTCTGGCGTCTGGAAGCAGTTCATTGCAGGATTGTACTCTTACTGGCGCAAATCAGCAATTGATTACCCTACCCCCCGTCATGACCAATCCACCTCCAATTGCTCCCGGTACTGGACAAAAGAGGGAGATTACAATCAAGAGCAAGAATGAGGGAAGCATCGCATTGGGCGTTGAAGTCAAGAAAAATGCCCCCTCGGCAACCTATATACTTAATGTTGATGTATTTTTTGAAAAGCCTGTGGCAGGTGCTGGAGGCCAATATGAGGATCAATATAAGTATATCTCAACCAAAAAAATCCGCATTGAAGTGCCTTAAAAAATAAATATATTTATTAATGACTTATTCTTTGCAGGCGCTATGGACATAAAAAAGCAGTTCGGGAAGATAAAGGACAACTGGCTGATTGTATTGATATTGGTTTTGCTTGCCCTCTTCCTCAACGGAGGAGCCGCGCCATTATTTGATTCTGCCAGCAGGGGAATAAGCGGAGGCAGCTTCATGCAGGAAATGGCTGTCTCATCGTACCAGAAATCCATCGGCATAATGCCGCCCCTGGCCCAGGATTTCGCGCCTGACGCGGCTGACAGGAAAATAACGAAGTCCGCAAGCGTGTCTGTTGAAGTAAAGCAGGGGACATTCAGGGATGCGGAGTCGAAGCTGAAATCCATAGTCAAATCATCCAATTCCTACCTTCTCAATGAAAATGTCAATACATACGATTCCGGGTGGAAGTCCTACTATAACGGATATTACACTGTCAAGGTGGACAGCAGGAAATACAATGACATCGTGACGCAGCTCAAGGGCATAGGCGAGGTCAAGTCATTCAACGAGAATGCTGATGACATAACCGGAAGCTATACAAATGCGAAGATTGAACTGGAGGCAGAGAAGGAAAGGCTTGCAAGGTTCCAGCAGATGTACGGCGAGGCAACGAAGGTCGAGGACAAGATACAGCTCAATGACAGGCTCTTTGACCAGGAAAGAAGGGTAAAATACCTTGAAGACTCGCTGAAGGACATAAACAGGCAGGTTGATTACTCCACAATTTCCATTTCAATAAGCGAGAAGCAGTCGGAATATGCGAATATAGCCATTATCAAGTTTTCTGAGCTTGTGAGAAGGCTTGTCTCGAGCATAAACGGCCTGTTTGCCTTGATATTTATGGTGCTGCCTTATGCTGTTGCTGCTGCCGTGGTTTGGATTGGTGTTAGGATTTTCAGAAGGAAGAAGTGATTTCTGATTAGATTTATCTTATTTTAGGATTGAAGATTTAACACTTCCCTTGCAGAAGGCATCCTAGACCTCAGAAGCAGCCCTGACTATCTTCGCAAACCCGTCAGCGTCCAATGATGCTCCGCCGACAAGGGCGCCGTCAACATCGGATTTCATTATTATGCTCTTTATGTTGTCTGCCTTAACGCTGCCGCCGTAAAGAATCCTTATTTTATCGCCTTCTTCCTTGCCGCAGAGCTTCTTCATCTGGCTCCTTATGAAGGCGTGCATCTCCTGCGCCTGCTCAGGGGTCGCGTTCTTTCCGGTGCCTATGGCCCAAACAGGCTCGTATGCAATGATGAGCTTGATTATCTTGTACTTGCTTATGCCTTTCAGCCCGTTCTTGAGCTGGTTTTGTATCACGTTGGTTTCCATGCCCTTTTCCCTTTCATCAAGCTTCTCGCCGATGCAGAATATAGGGGTAAATCCGTGTTCCAATGCAGCAATGAGTTTCTTGTTTATCAGTTCGTCACTTTCATTCAGGATATGCCTTCTTTCGGAATGGCCTACAATGACATACTTGCAAATGCCTTTCAGCATCAAAGGCGAGATCTCACCGGTAAATGCGCCCTTGTCCTCGAAATAGATATTCTGGGCGCCTACTTCTATATTGCTGCCATTTAGCTCTCTTGAGACTTCGCACAATGCAGTAAAAGGGGGGCATACTGCGATGTCAACTTTCGAGAAATCCTTCAGCTTTATCGCAGTCCTTGCCATAATACTTAATGCCATTTCTAATCCTCCTAAAACGGTCAAATTCCGCCATGTCATGCCCATTAAAGCCTTTTTTGCCAAGATAGACTATAGATGCCTCATGGGAAAATGATTTATAGCCTTCCAGATACAGCAGTGAATCGGCGGCCTCGCGCATGGATTCATATGCATTTTCAAGAACAAATTTTGGTTTTACTGTTTTTGACAGGCTTCTGGAAAACTCAAGCCGCTCCATGCTGTCTTTAAAGGCAGCAATTGACAGGTTCTTATCAGGGCTTTGCCTTTTGACCTCGCCTTTTTTCAGGAAAAACTCAAATTCCTTCACCAGGAGCCCTCCAATATGATTCCGTTAAGCAGGTTTGCTTTGAATTCATCGCTTATCTTTTTCAAATCAATTTCGTGGACACTTATTGCCTTTTTCAGGGCATTCTCATATCTTGCATTGTCCAGGTCCAGTTTTTTCTTCGTTATCACTGCCACATCAATGTCGGATTTTTCAGTGTCATCACCCCTGGAAAAGCTGCCAAACAAGATGATTGCTTTGGGATTATTGTAAGAGGATGATAGATGCCCAACAAGCCCCGACGTATAAATCTTTTCAAGATTGTGCACCCTTTTATGCCTTATAAAAGCCGTACTTTCCCTGTTTGCCGCCACTTTTGTCAGCACCGGCCCTTTTGTCTTTGTTATCAGCTTGATTTTGGCCAATTTATCTGTAGAAGAGATTATAGTAGGCATGGATAATTTCATAAGCCTTGCCAGCTCCCTCAGATGAAATTCCCTTGCCGGATTCTCAAAAAACTCCTCCAAAACACGCTGCGTGGTAGATTTTTCTATCATTTGGTATATAAAAATATCAATTGGTATTTAAATCTATCTGTAAATTTTAAGCTGTCAGTAGTTTTATCCTATTTATTGGCTCTTAAACTTCCCTTAGTAAGGAAAAATTTTCCAACCGAAACATTTTTAATGCTGATATCGGAAGTATCACTCATGAAACAGAAGCCATTGGAGCAGATAGAGCTTTTCCTGCTTAGGAAGGGGTTTACGGTCAAAAGCCTGGCAAGGGGCTGCTTTGACATCGTTGCAAGGAAGGACAGCACAATAATGCTGGTCAAGGCGCTTGAGGACGCCAATTCCATAAGCAAGGAAAACGCCGAGGAGATGATAGCTGTATCTTCATACATAAATGCATCGCCGCTCATAGTTGCCGAAAAGGCAGGGGCCAGGCTGGAAGACAATGTCGTCTATTCAAGGTTCGGCATCTGGACAATAAATGCAGGCACGCTGCAGAACTGCATCAGCAGCAGATTCCCGTTCATCAGGAGCACCCAGGCAGGGTTCACGGCATCCATCAAGGGGGAAAAGCTCAGGGAGAAAAGGGAAGAGTCAGGCTATTCCCTCAATTCGCTGTCAAGGCTGCTCGGCGTGTCAAGCAGGATGACATCAAGGTATGAATCAGAGGATTCGGAAGTCACCATAACCAGGGCCATCAAGATACACAGGGCATTCGGCAATGAGGTATTCAATGAGATAAACATACTGGAGGCAAGGGCGCATCCCGAGAGCAGGCAGCAGACCGACATTGCGGCAAAATACGTGCAGCTTGGGTTCGAGGCGACCGACACGAGGAAAACGCCGTTCAATGTCATAGCAAAAAAAGACAATGAGGTAATCCTCACGGAAGTGGGCGACAGGATAAATCCCGAGGCAGTGTCCCTGTCAAAGCTCATCGAGGCCGGCAATCTCGTGATATTCAAGAACAAGAAGCCTGCAAAAGAAGTGGCCTCCATGAAAAAGGAGGAATTCCTGGGGTTTGAAAAGGCCAATGAGCTGATCAGGTTCTTGAAGGAGTTTTAGGGCTTTATCCTGTCCAACTGAATCAATACTTCATTGTACAGCTCTATGCTGATTCGGAAGTCAGCTTTTATAAGATTGTCCAGCAGAATCCTGAATTCATTTTTATTGATGAGTTTTTTATCCAAAAATGCAAACAGCAATCCCAGCGTGCCCTTGACATTAAGCCCCATATTCTTAGCCACTATCCTCGCTTTGTGATCATCCAGCAAAATCAAGCCAGCCTTTTTGCTTAAGGCAAGATTTATAGCCTCTGTTTCGCCGCCGTGCAATTGCAAGTCAAGAATTTTTCCACCGGCTTTTTCTACTGTAAAAGACGGCATAAAGGCCTCGAAGTAAGCAATTCCATCTTTTTCCCTTAGAAGCTCTTCCAAAACCATTGGCGGTATGTGGATCTTTTTATACAAATGCAAGAGCAGGCCAAGTTTTTTTATTTTGCCCAGAAAGATTAAAGGAGAAGTATTGGAAACTACTATCATCCTATCCCCTTTATTGTCAGCAAATCTTCCCTTAAATCATCTGCAGTGCAGTTCAGATAAACATCATATTTTTTCATCAGGCCAATCATTTCCCACAGGCTCTTATCAGCCAATTCCGCTGCCTTCCACAGCGAAACTTTGCCTTCCCTGTATAGCTTAAAAGCATGCTCAACCTTGTATTCCTGAAGGCTCCTGTTGATAAGCCTCTTGACAAAAGTGCTTTTATCCAAATCTTCTGATTTTGCAAACTTTTCTATTTCCCTGGCTTCTTTCTTCTGGAGCCTTGTTGATATTGTAGTGGTCATTGTTTACAATAGAAGTTGGTGTAGACATATTTAAATGTTTTGGTTCAAAAACAATGAAAATCATAATTTCGTCATTTCGTTTTAAGCCTTGTTAATGATAAAATGACTGCCGCATTGATTGTGAGGCTGTCGTTTTTCATTAATGCTGTTGTGAAAGAAAAACGACGGAATTATTATCAATAATTTTCATTGTATTGGGATAAATTGATGAAATTGCCATTGCGAATGTGCAAATCATTGTGAATGATGCCCACCTCTCCTTTGCCAAAAGACTTTAAGCTAAAGAATTTACTTTACAGGCTTATTACTGGCTTTTTGAATGGGTTTTGGATTTATCCTCTATTTTTGAGACACCTGCAAGCTCGACCCTGTAGTGGTCTATCTCCTCTATCTTTATGTTGAAATTATCATGCCTTATTTCCTCGCCGACTTTTGGCAGCCTCCCGAATTTCTGGATTATCAGGCCGTTGAATGTGTCGAAATGGGCCGGCTTCTTCACCTTTAGGCCAAGCCGTTCTTCCAATTCTTCTATGCCCGTGCTGCCCTTAACGTACCAGAAGTTGGAATCTATGCGCTTGATGTGGCCGTCTGCCCTGTCGGTCTCGTCCTTGATGTCGCCGACTATCTCCTCCAGGACATTCTCTATCGTGACAAGGCCTATTATTGAGCCGTGCTCGTTGACAACGATGGCCATGTGGGAGTTCTTCTTCTGGAAGATGCGCAGCAGCTTGTCTATCCTCAGCGATTCCGGCACGAACAAAGGCTTTCTCATGTGCTGGTGCACCTTTTCATTGAGCCGTTTCCTGTCAAAATCCCGCAATGCGTCCTTCACATTGAATATGCCGACAATGTTGTCCCTGCTTCTCCTGTAGACAGGTATCCTTGAGTAGAGCTTTGTGGTTGCGGAATTGATGGCCTTGGAAATCCTGTCATTTGCATTCACCATTATCATGTCGACCTTGGAGGTCATTATCTCATTCACAAGGATCTGGTCAAACTCAAAAATCCGGTGAATCATCTTTTTCTCAAGCTCCCTTATGGAGCCTTCCTCATGGCCTGCTTCCACATAGGTCTTCAGCTCTTCGACAGTCACCATAGGCTCCCTGCTTTTCGGGTTCAGTGGCCCAAGCAATGACTTCAGCACCTGGGTGGCAGGATAGCAGATTATGCTCAGAGCCCATGTGGGCCTTGCAAGCATCAGTGCCATGCTCTCAGTGTACTTGGTTGCAAGCGATTTTGGAAGCATGTCGCCGAAAAACAGCACCATGAAGGTTGTCGCGCCTGTGGCAATCCCAAGGGTGTAGCTCCTGAACAAATCAAATGCAATGGCAGTTGCGACTACGGAAGCAGCGACATTGGCGAGGTTGTTGCCTATCAGGACCGTGGAAAGCAGCCTGTCAGGATCCTCTTTCAGTATCCTGATGTAATGCGCGCCCTTCCTGTTCTGCGCCAGCATATGCCTCACCTTAAGCCTGCTGATTGATAATAATGCCACTTCTGCTGCTGCAAAGAATGCAGATATGACTATCAATACAGCGAATATCACCAGATTGACTATAAGGTTCATTTTTTGCCGAAATTAACATCATTTAAGGTATTTTTAAAGGTTTGTATTAAGAACGGCTGCCAGACAGGAAAGACAAGAGGATATATTTTCAGTGCAATGCGGCAAAAGGTTTTTATAGTTGCCTGCTTTAAGCCGGTGCATGGAAAACTCATTATTAAGCAGGATGTCAAAGGAACTGGAAATACCAAAAAAGAGGATATTAGATGAAAGCATAGAAGTATTTCTTGACAAAGAAATGAGAAATGCATCTGCGGAAATTCTAAAGGTGAAAGGCCAGTTTAAAGTATCAAGCCCTGAGGAGCTTAAAAGGAGGATTGAAGCCGGTAAAATTGGGGAGCATCCGGCTTGGGAGCAGCTAATTTACTGGGAGAATCTAAATAAGAAGATTAAGGTGGTCAGCCAGTGGATGCAGAGACTACATATCTCTGGCTGAAAAACATTGCATTGCAGGAATTCCCTGATGCGGCGATTTCTGCAACTGTTCTAAAATGACCTTTGAATACTCCCCAGAGCCTCAGAATTTTCCTGATTGACAATTCTTTTCTTGAGGTATGGCTAAGCGGAAATAAATATTCATATCACTGGCAAAGAACAGACGGGAAGATTTACAGGCATGACAATGCGCCCCATAAGAAGCATATGCACATAAAGACATTTCCAAAGCATTTTCATGAAGGCTCTGAAGACAATGCAAGAGAAAGCCACCTGAGCGAGAATGCTGATGATGCAATCAGGGAAGTATTGAGGTTTATTAGAAAGGTGGTAAAGTTATAATTCAATAGGGTATGAATTAGAATGCCGCAATCTTCTTTTTCAGGTAATACAACAAGCTCAGAATAATTATCAATGCCAAAAAACCAATAACCATGAAGCCATAATTTGCTTCAGTATATCCTATCCAGATTATGAATGCCATCATAGCCAGTATGCCAAGAATGTAAAATATTGCAAGGATATAATTGAATTTGACATTGATGAATCCTTTTGAAACAAGAAGTTTATTGATTGTTTTCTCCTGCTCTATGGTCTTACCTGTAATTTCTTTCCTTGCTGTTGATAACGAAGATTTAGGAACCTCTGGAAACAACATAGCAGAATAATTGCAGTCATGGCAAAGCCATCGTGTAGAGCCGCCCCAAACTACCATATCTTTGCTTAAGTCAGAAAAAACATTAGCGCTGCCGCATTTAGGGCAAATCAGCACAAAGTTTTCTTTTTGCTTTGGTTTGACATCTCTTTTCTTAGCCATTCAACCATGCCCTAAACAGGGAACTCACATCTTCTCCATCACATCTATGCCTAAAAGCCCAAGCGAATTCCTGATAACCTGAGCCACTGCCGTAATGAGCAATAGCCTTGCATCCATGACCTTCTTTTCAGCCTTGAGTATCTGGTGCATGTGATAGTATTCATTTAGTTCCTGCGCCAGCACATATGCATAGTTGGCAATCAGATGCGGCCTGTGCTCCTCGCAGGCTTTTTTCGCAATCTCGGGGAATGAGGAGATGTGCTTTACCAGCTCTGCGTCTTCCTTTGTGTCCAAAAAGCCCAGATCAGCATTCCTGTTTATGCTTTTTTTGTGCTTTGACAGGATGCTTTGGATCCTTGCATAAGCGTACTGGATATATGGGGCTGTCTCGCCTTCAAACGACAGGGCCTGCTCCCAGTCAAACACTACGCTTTTTTCAGGGCTGACCTTCAGGATGCCGAATTTTATAGCGCCGTAGCCTATTGTTTTTGCTGCCCTGTCATTTGTTTTATTGTGCCTTTTCTTTATCTCGCTGTTGGCTTTTTTCACTGCCTCTGTCATGAAGTCTTCCAGAAGCACGACATTGCCCTTTCTTGTGGACATCTTGCCTTCTTTCAGCAATACAAAAGAATAATACACAGGATGCCTCTGGAGCAATTCCAGCTCCTTCAGCGCGCAGTTTACCTGCTCGTTGTACAGCTTCTGGTCTTCTCCGAGCACCACTATGTAATTGCCTTTTTCCACCATCTCAATCGCGTATGTAATGTCCCTCAGTGGATAAAGGGAAGTGCCGTCGTTTCTTGTCAGCACAAGCACAGGCACTTCAACGCCCAATCCGTAGCCTTTCTGGTCAAGCACCCACCTGTTGTAGCCGTCTATGAACAGCTTGCCTGTCTTTTCAAGCCTTCTCAATGTTTCCTGCGTCTTCTTGCTCCACAGGAATTCCGATTCGTAGTCGAATTTGTCGTACTTTATGCCCAATTCGGAGAATAATTTTGTCTGGCCTGCAATGCAGGTCCCCACGATTTTCTTGAATTTCTGCTTCACCTTGCTGTCGCCTTTTTCCAGCTGGCTGAGCAATGCAAGAATCTCTTTTTCAAGCTCAGGGTTCTGCTCGACCTTTTCGTTAATTTTTATGTAGGTGTCCAGCAGATTGCCGAAAGTTATGCTTTTCTTCCCTTCTGCGCCAAGTACAAGCATGGCTATCTGCTTGCCTACATCATTGACAAAATAATGCGTCTCGACCCTGTAGTCCTGGAATTCAAGTATTCTTTTTATTGAATCCCCTATGAACGCATTTCTCGCCCTTCCCACATGGGGGGATGCATTGGGATTGATGCTCGTGTGCTCAAGGAGCATCTTCTTTCCTTTTCCAATTGACAATGAGCCGTATTTTCCTTTTTTCTTCAAGACTTCCAGCAAAGTGTCATCAGCAAGCTTGTCCCTGTTGATGAAGAAATTCAGATAAGGGCCCGTTGCCTTTATTTCCTTGATTGAAGTTGACTTCTTTATCTTCTGCGCCAGCTCAAAGGCTATCTCATTGGGGGATTTTTTGTAGACTTTGGCAAGGGAAAAGCATGGGAACGCATAATCGCCCATTTCCGGGTTTGGAGGGACTTCAATAAGGATATTGTCCTGCTTGGTCTCTTTTTTTAAAAGCCCTATGATTTCTTCCCTGAACTTGTCCATGCGAAACTTGCTGAAAAGGTAGGATTTAAAGGTTTCTGAAAATTGGTTATAACTTGGAAGATATGGTTGGGGAAGTGCGTGTAATTGATGTTAAAATCAATAAATTTGAAGTCCTACGAATAGAAGAGAGCAGTTTTCCTTATTAATGTTAAAGGGTGTTTTGAGTTAGAAGAACTTATACCAATATGCATTTTCTTATTTTTCACTCCCAAAGCGATTCCTTCCCTTCGTCTGAAAATGCAATAATTACAGGAGTGCTAGGTTTAAAATTATCTTCTATCAGCCGGTTAGGCACGATTAAGATTCCATTTGCTAAAGTGCCTGATGAGCCGCCAAGCTTCTCTTTCCAGATTACATTTCCATTTTCTGCATTAAAGCTATAAAAGTATTCATCGCCCCCTTCGCCAACTCCAAAATAAACTTTGTTGTCTGCCAAGACTGGTGATGAGTCAGCATTTGCCTTGCCAAAATTATATTCC
>JACOZO010000049.1 GCA_016181325.1 Candidatus Woesearchaeota archaeon
TGAAGAATCTCAGGTCATCCATTGTGATATAATTAACTTCTTCATTGAGATATCCTGCTATGTATCTTGGATAAGTTCCCAGATAAGGCGGCACTCCCAGGCCGGCAGCTTCGTCAGTGTAGCAGTCCAATATCGTCGTGACCATATATCCAAGATACCTGTTGCACATTAAAAATATTTGGGTAATTCCGGAAAATGCGAAAAACCAAACCTTTATATAATCCCAATGGGTAATTATTAAGCTGTTTCGGGTCCATGACAAGGAAAAATGGGGTCAAAGGATTAGCAATTAGCCATAATTCAGCTTCTGTGAATGAATCCCACGGCAAAACCGCCCCTGGTGATGGAGAAAGCACAACATTTCTTGTAGGGACCGGCAAAGACGGCATAGCGTTCTATATGGAGGGCAATAATGTAGATGACTTCCTGCCAAAGCTGAAGAAATGCAGGTATTCCTGGGTCAACATCCAAGTTGAGGATGTTGCAAGGGACGGCCCCAAAATCTCGCAGTCGCTTGGATTTTCCCCCAATCTTGTCACTAACTTGCTGAAAAAGAAAGTTTCAGGCTATGAAGACATTATTTCAGAACTTGCGTTGCTGGTGCCGGCCATCAGGATCATTGAACTGGACGTGCACATCAGCCCCCTTGTCATACTCATCAAAAAAGATATGATCCTTTCAATCCACGGCCCTGAGGTTACTAGGCTTGTGAAGTTCTCCAGATATGCCGTCACTTATTTCAAGAAGATTCCAGGCAATCTGAAAGTCATTGACAAGCTGTCGCTCATACTGTTCAGGATACTGGATGAAAACGACAGCAGGAATTTTGATAATATCCGGCTTATACAGGAGCAGGGCGAGACAATAAGCAAGTTCCTTATCAAGCCAACCGGGCCAAGGGAAAGAATTGGGATGGACATGTACAAGCTGAAAAGGGCGCTTATACAGTACCTTGACACATTGTGGGCATCGCTTGACGTAGCGCAGTATCTGAGGTATGGCGACGCGGAGATGATAAGCGACGATGCCAACGTGCTGCAGAAATTCGGCATTCTTGGCCGGGATCTGACAAGGCAGATATCAATAAGCGAGCAGATGTCAACTGTGCTGGCCTCCGGCCTTGAAGTGCTTCAGAGCATATACAACAACCAGCTCCAGATACTAAACAACAGGATGGCCCTTGTCGTGGCATGGCTTACCATACTTGGCACTGCGGTCCTGGTGCCAAACACGCTGGCAACAATATTCGGAATCTCATATATAAGCGAGCATCTTAATCTACACATTGTTGTATGGACTTTGGTCATCTCTACATTGGTGGCAGTAATGGCATCATACTGGTTTGTCAGGAAGCACAACCTCTTGACCACCAAAGTTGACTGATTTGACTATATAATCAATCTTGCCTTCCTATTTTTCTATTTTTTAAACCGCGTTCAATAATTTTATATACCTTCCTCAACTGCCGTTTTTTTGGGTGGTATGTTGATCAAGGGCCAGATTATCTCAGGCAATTTCCAGAAGGTCATAGCAAGGCAGAAATCCGGCAAGCCGATAGAGATCGGGGAGCTTCTCATAAGCGAGCACGGCGGATCCAAAATCCTGTTTCAGGTGTCAGACCTTCTCTACGGCAGCCAGATATCGCAGCAGAACCTTGAAATGATCTCGGGAATGAACCTTGAGGAGGGCATCGACATAGAGCTTTATGAGCCGCACCTCAGGAATTATGTTATTGCGGTGATGAAAAGCCTGCTGGCAATCAATGACAGCAAGCTGTCCATCAACAAGGCGCTTCCAAGCTTTTTCTCTGATGTGAAGGAGATATCCGAGAATGACCTGGGATTTCTGTCCAGGCCCCGTAATCCCCTGTTCATAGGCAAGCTGCGCTCAGGCTCAAAAACCCTTGATTTTGACATCAGCATAGACGGCGAAAAGGCGCTTTCGCACCATATCCTTATTTCAGGCACAACAGGCAGGGGCAAAAGCGTGCTGGTGTCCAACATGCTTTGGAGCATGGCTTACAGCGAATACAGCAGCGCGCTGGTTCTTGACCCACATGACGAGTACTATGGCAGGAGCAAGCTGGGGCTGAAGGACCACCCGGGCAAGAAAGTCGCGTATTACACAAGCCGCAATGTGCCGATTGGATGCAATACGCTGAAGATAAACCTTGATGTCCTGAGGCCGATGCATTTTGACGGCGTCGTGGACTTCAGCGATGCCCAGAAGCAGGCTTTGAACCTGTACTACAAATTTTTTGGAAGCAGGTGGATAGAATCCATCATACTGGAAAAAAGGGCAGAGGGCGTGCTGTTCAAGGATGAAACGCTTGCCGTCGTCAAGAGACGGCTGCTTTACCTGCTGGACCTTGAATTCGCTAACAACCAGCTGCACTGCAAGGGCGCTTTCCAGCTCAGTTCAGGCTTCAATACAATCAGCGACATATGCAAGCAGCTTGAGGACGGCAGGCTGGTGATTGTTGACACTTCTAGCTTTTCCGGCAGCGTTGAGCTTTTGATAGGAAGCCTCATAGCCCACGAGATATTCAATAGGTACAAGCACTACAAGATTGCCGGCAGCCTTCCTGACAAGCCGATAGTCTCGATTGTCCTTGAGGAAGCTCCCAGGGTCCTGGGCAGGGAAATCCTTGAATCAGGGCCAAATATATTGATACCAAGGGAGATACTGGCGAACATTAACACAAAGATAATCCTTGGAACTGAAATGAAGCCGGAAAGGCAGGCGATAATAGAAAGCGCCTCCCAGGACCTGAGCGATGATGACAGGACCATTGCCTCTCTTGATGTGGGCGAAGCTCTCCTGACATCCAATTTTGTCAAGTTTGTGATGCCCCTTAAAATACCCTTTTTCGAGGAATTTGCCAAAACATCATTGGAGCATAAAGATACTCCAATCAATGAATTCCCGGAATTAGGGCAGTGAATGGTGCAAAACGTATTTATAATCTTCCTGATTCCTGCTGCCCATGAAATTCGCACATCTGGCTGACTGCCACATAGGAAGCTGGCGGGACCCTAAGCTCAGGGACATCAGCACAAAGGCTTTTGTCAGGGCAATTGACATCTGCATACAGAAGAATGTAGATTTCATCCTGATTGCCGGAGATTTGTTCAACACGTCCTTTCCAAGGCTTGACAACCTCAAGTCCGTGGTCAGCAAATTAAAGCGATTAAAGGATGCTGAAATTCCGGTCTACATAGTCCCGGGCAGCCATGACTACAGCCCCAGCGGAAAGACTATACTGGATGTCCTCGAAGAAGCCGGGCTGCTTGTCAATGTGTTCAAGGGCAGCATAAGGAGCAACAGGCTGGTGCTTAGTTTTACCACAGACAAAAAGACAGGGGCAAAAATAACCGGCATGCTCGGAAAAAGGGGCTCGCTGGAAAAATCCTATTATGAGGGCATGGAGCTCAGCCATCTTGAAAGCGAAAGCGGCTACAAGATATTTTTATTCCATTCGGGGATAGATGAGCTGAAGCCAAAGGAGATGGAGAGCATAATCTCGCAGCCTTTGTCGCTGCTGCCAAGGAATTTTGACTATTATGCAGGTGGCCATGTCCACATTGTCGAGGACAAGACTATCGAGGGATACGGAAGGATAGCATATCCGGGCCCGTTATTCCCAAACAGCTTTTCAGAGCTTGAGAAGCTGCAGGGAGGGGGATTCTACATAGTCGAGAATAACAAGGCAGAGTGGGAGCCTGTACAGATACATAATGTGTGCGCAATCCACATAAAATGCGACCATAAGACGCCTGAGCAAGTCAAGGACGAGATAATGGGGAAAATAAGCGGCCAGGAATTTTACAACACTATCGTGCTGATAAGGGTTTCAGGCACACTGGAAAGCGGCAAGGCCTATGACATCAATTTCAGGGAGATATTCCATGAGATTTACAGCAAGTCCGCATATTTTGCCATGAAAAGCACAAGCATGGTCAAGACCAAGGAGTTTGAGGAGATTAAGATAAGCGCCGGCTCTGTAGAGGATGTGGAATCCGCGCTGGTCAGGGAGCACATGGGGCAGGCAAGAATTCCGGGAGTCAGCGCGGCGCAGGAGGAAGCCCTGACTATGTCGCTTATATCTTCACTGAATTCTGAAAAGAAGGAAGGCGAGACAAACCATGATTTCGAGAAAAGGCTCATGGGGGAATTGAGCATTGTGCTTGGGATAAGCTTCAATTAGCGTAAAATCCTGTAAATTATGGCCCCGGCAACAATGAATTCCGGCAATTCTTAGAAATACATATAAATTTGGCTGATTTTCATCCAATAATGGGCGAATATATCTCATTTGCGTTTCTTGCGCTGCTGCTGGGGTTCAAGCACAGCTATGATGCAGACCATATCATCGCGGTGTCAAACATACTGAGAAAAGTTGGCTCTGTAAAATCAGCGGTAAAGATCAGCATGAGCTGGGCTGCGGGCCACCTGCTGACTGCGGCGCTGATAACTGCAATACTCTATTCATTCAAGGGCACGATTGCAGGCAATTTTCTCGGAAAATTTGAAATTGCAGTCGCACTGATGCTGATTTTCCTTGGCATTTACAGCCTGAAGGACGCCTTTTTCCTGCACTCGCACAGGCACAGGCACGGCGGCATAGTGCATTCCCATCCCCACATCCACCCAGCGAACAATAATCTTCCTCATGACGTGCACGAGCATAAGCACATGCTCGGCATCGGCATAATGCACGGGCTGGCAAGCAATGACGAGCTCCTTATACTGATGACAGCATCGCTTGGCGTGACGAGCATCGGCGCTGCCATCCTCGGATTCGGGGCATTCGGGATTGGAGTGGTAATAGGGATGGCGATGTTCTCTTCAGTCTTTTCATATATCCTTTCCAGATTCAAGAACGACATTGTTTTCAGGCTGGTCTCGTTTGCAGCAGGCGGCATAAGTGTGACTTACGGGATATTCATGCTGTATGCTTAATGCTCATTCTTATAGTAAATCTCCTCAATTTTGGAACTTTTTCTTTTGAGTGTATAGTCGGTAAATGTTATCAATTCTTGCTGTAAAAGTTCCATTATTTTTGAGATTTCATGCTCGACAGCCTTGGCAAGAACAAGAAAGCGTATATATGGATGGCAGTGTCTGCGCTTTTCATACTTGTGTCTTTGGTCATAAAATTCGGCATGGGGTATGAAAACATAGTGGGGGCTTACTCAGGCTATATCGGCATCATCCTGCTTTTTGTGGGGCTGTACAAGAGATTCATGGTTTAATCCTGCCAGCTCTTACTGGCTCTCGTTTAATATCCTCAGAATTATCTCATTAACTTCTTTGGGAGCAGCCTTTCCCTTGGTTTTTCTCATGACCTGGCCGACGATAAAATTAAGGGATTTTGCCTCGCCTTTCCTGTAGTCTTCCACTGCCACTGGATTTTCCTTTATCGCTTCGATGCAGTATTTTTCCAGCACATCGGCGTCTGAGACAGCCTCTAAAGCCTCTTTCTTCACATAACTCACTATATCAAAAGCATTTTCCACGAGCTTCTCCAGCAGCCTGGAAGCAACATTGTCTGTAATTTTCTTCTCCTGCACCAGCCTGAGCAGGTCAATCATGTGCTTTTCCGTGATGCCGACCTCGTCCAGGCTTTTCCTGCTGTAGTTCAGCACCCTCAGCAATTCCCGCCTGAGCCATTTTGCAGCAAGCTCTGGATCAACTGCACCGGCAACCTTCTCGAACATCTCTGCCAGCGCCTTCTCTGAAGCAAGAATCTGCGCATCTTCCCTGCCTATCTTATATTTTTCAATGAACTTCCTCACCTTGTCCTGCGCCAATTCAGGCATTTCATTCCTGATATTTTCAATCCACTCACTGCCTATCTCGGAAATGACCAAATCCGGGTCTATGATGTAGCCGTAGTCCTCCTCTGCCTCCTTCTTTCTCAGCGCAAAAGTAATCCCCCTTGCAGAATCCCACGACCTTGTCTCATGCGCCAGTTTTCTTCCATGGCCGGCTTCGCTTTTCTGCCTGACAACCTCATAACTGAGCGCCCTTTCGATTTCCCTGAACCCTGTGATGTTCTTGACTTCCACCCTTACATAGCCGGACTCCCTGACTGAAACATTTGCGTCAGCCTTGATTATGCCATGATTCTCGTCGAAAATCTCAAGATAAGACAAGACTGTGATGAGCTGCTTCATGAAATCCCTGGCTTCTTCCGGGCTTGCAAGGCACGGCTCCGTCACAATCTCTATCAGCGGGTTTCCTGACCTGTTGTAGTCCACCAGCACGCAGCCTGATTCCTGCATTCCCGAAGAGTGGACTAATGAAGCAGGATCTTCCTCCATGTGCACCCTTTTCAATGCTATTTCCCTGCCTTCCTTAAGGCTCAAGGCACCTCCTGCCCCCAACGGAATCTCGTATTGCGTTATCTGGTAATTCTTTGACATGTCAGGATAGAAATAGGATTTTCTCGAGAACACCAATTCAGAAGATATTTTTGAATTCAATGCCGTGCAGAGCTTCAGCGCAAATTCAACTGCCTTCCTGTTCAGCACAGGCTTGCTGCCGGGATGGCCAAGGCAGACAGGGCAGACCCTTGTATTTGGCTCCTCATTGCCTTTAGTGGGGCAGCTGCAGAACAGCTTTGTTTTGGTGTTAAGCTCGACGTGGACTTCAAGGCCGATTACGATGTCTGATGTGAAACTGCTCATTTTCTTTCTCCAAATATACTTCCTATCTGCAGCAATTTCCCTTCCTGCAGGTGGTCTCCTGTCAGGAGCATTCCGACCGGCAGCCCTTTTTCAAACCCGACCGGCACATTAAGATGCGGCAGGCCCGCTATGTTCGGCCCGACAAGCAGAATGTCTGCCATATAGTTCTGCAGCGGCGTCAGCTTTTCAATGTCGGAAAATTTCGGCGGCAATATAGGGACTGACGGGCTGACCAATGCGTCAAATTTCTTGAATGCCTTCCTGTACTCCTGTATTATCAAAGTCCTGACTTTTGCAGCCTTGATGTAATATGCGTCCCTGAAGCCGGACATCCTTGCGAATGTCCCTATGATTATCCTTCTCTTTGCCTCGTCACCAAGATTATGGCTCCTGACTTTCGAGAAATACTCATTGAAATTGCCCTCAAGCTTTTCCGCAGCGCCATACCTCATGCCGCAGTATTTTGCCAGGTTTGTGCTTGCTTCCGAGGTCGCTATCATGTAATACACTGAAAGGCCGTATCTGATCGGCAGCTTGAGGGATATCTCCTCGCATTCCATGCCATTCTCTTTTAATTTTTCAATCCCTTCATTGACTTTGCTTTCAACTTCTGGGTCATTTCCTTCCTCAAACGCCTCTTTTATTATTCCTATCTTCATCCTGCCGGCGCCCTTGCCGAGGCGGCTTCCATAATCTTCCTTCGGCGCATTCAGGGATGTGCTGTCCAGAGCGTCATGCCCTGCAATCACGTCCAGCAGCAGCGCAGTGTCATCAACTGTTTTTCCCATAGATCCTATCTTGTCAAGGGAATTTCCGAAGTCGATGAGCCCGTATCTTGACACCCTGCCGTAAGTCGGGCACAGCCCAAACACCCCGCAGAACGAGGCAGGGGCCGCGATAGAGCCTCCTGTGGATTCTCCGAGGGCAATATGGGGAAAATCAGCCTTCTGGACAATGCCTCCGGCACCTCCCGAGCTTCCGCCGCAGCTTCTTTCAGGATCAAAAGGGTTTTTTGGGGTTTTGAAGCCAACGCCTACATTGACGCTGAAGCCCCCAAAACCAAATTCATCCTGGGAAGTCTTTCCGATTATTATGCCCCCCTGCTCCCTGACCTTCCTGACAACAGAAGCATCAAACAGAGGCCTGTAGCCTTTGAGAATCCTGCTGCCTGCAGTGCTTTCAACGCCCTGCACGCAGATGCTGTCCTTTACAGAAACTGCAATCCCGAGAAGTTTCTTGCTTTGTATGTTATTATCCTTATTTTTTATCTGATTCCTGATTTCATGCGCCTGCTTTATTGCCAGCTCATCAGATATTGTATTAAAATAGTTGAAATCATTGTTTATCTTCCTGCATTTTTCTATGACTTTGTGAATATGCTCGACTATGTCAATCTCACTGCTCCTTACTTTTTTGGAAAATTCAGCAGCATTCATTTTAGCTGTCGGCAACTGAAACCCTCTTCATCTTATCCCCTGGCATTATTTTCCCGACTGCATCCATGCCCTGGATGACTTTTCCGAACACTGCGTAATTGCCGTCCAGAAACGGCGTCGGGACCAGTGTTATGTAGAACTGGGACGTTGCGCTGTTAGGATCAGACGTCCTTGCCATTGCCAGCGCCCCTTTCACGTGCTTCAGCTCCGGGCTAATCTCCAAAGGTATTGTTTTTTCGCTCCCTCCAGTACCGTCGCCTTTTGGATCCCCACCCTGCACCACGAATCCGGGCTCTACCCTATGGAATGTCAATCCATCATAAAAGCCCGAATTCGCAAGCTCGATGAAGTTTTTTGCCGTAATCGGCGCCTTGTCGGCGTAAATCTCAGCTTTTATCACACCTTTGTCTGTCTCTATTATTGCGTATTTTAGCATTTTATCACCCTCTTCCGAAACTGCCTGCCCTGGCAAATTTTTGCCGTCCGAGCATGAAATCAAAATAATTGAAACCAAGAAGCCCATTAACACCAACAAAGCTCTTTTTTTCATCTCAAATCACCCTCGGCCCCTTGAAATAGCCATCCTTTTTGTGCTCTGTCAAAGATAAGGCTTCGTCCTGAGCCAAGCACTTGCCTTCAATATCATCCCTCATCGCATTCTTAATCTCAACAGGATGGAAGCTGGGCTTTACATTGTCTGTATTGACTTCGCTTAACTTTGAGAAAAATTCCAATGCCTCTTTCAGCTGGGGAACAAACTTTTCCTTTTCTTTTTCAGTCAGCCTGAGCCTTGCAATTTCAGCTACATGCTCTATGGTCTTTGTGCTGATATCCATGAAATCAGTAGCTTTTACGGCGTTTAAATAATTTGCCCTAGAATTCCCTAATCTCCCTCATTTCATTGTATCTCTTCTCGATATCCTTCATTGTCAGGCTCTTCAGCCGGTTCACGCCGAAATCCTCTGCCGTATGCGATGCTATGGAACTCCCGTATACAATGGCCTTCCTCATGCTGCGCTCGGAGAAATCCTTTGTCTTTGCAAGGTATCCTATCAGTCCGCCGCCAAATGAGTCCCCGCAGCCAGTCGGATCTTTCGTATTCTCAAGAGGATAGCCGGGAGCGCTGAAATGCCTGCCGTCCATGAACATCAATGCGCCATGCTCCCCTTTTTTTATTATGACTCCTTTGGGGCCTAGGGCAAGCGCCTTATTTGCGGCAGTGACAAGGTTTGTGGTATTGAAGAGCATCCTTGCCTCCCCGTCGTTCAAAAGCAGGACATCAGCCCTGCCTATGACCTCAAGCAGCTCTTTTTTCTTTATGTTAATCCACAGGTTCATAGTGTCTAAAACAACGAACTCAGGCTTCTTGAGCTGGTCCAGTGCGCTTAACTGCAGCTCTGGGTCAATGTTTGCAAGAAAAATGTGCTTTACGCCACTGTACTTTTCAGGAATATCCACCCTGAATCCCTCCAGCGAGTTCAGCTCGGTCTTCCTGGTCTTGGCATGGTTCATGTCGAATTCATAGTATCCTTCCCACCTGAATGACTTGCCTTCCTTCTTCACAAGGCCAAGGTCAATATTCCTGCTTTCAAGGAATTCAAGGTGCTCTTTTGGGTAATCATTCCCTACAACAGAAATTATCGCAGGACTGCAGAAAAAGCTGGCTGCCAGCGCAGCATATGAAGCGCTGCCACCCATTGCATTGGTGACTTTTCCGAAGGGAGTCTCTATGCTGTCCAACGCTACCGTGCCCAATATCAGTATATCTGCCATAAGAACAGGGCAAAATACCTCATTATTAATAATTTTCTAAAATAAAGGGCAGCGTTCAAAATCTCACTTCGTTCGGGTTAGCAGCTTCAAAGTTCTTCACATAATTATTCAAGGCTGACATTCCCCGTATGGTATGCTCGAACCGAGTTCGGCACCAACTTCGTTGGCTTCCCCCTTGTCAGCTCGATACCATCAGTTTATAGAACTTTGACTTCAAGGCTGCTAACCTTCATTTTGAACGCTGCCTAAAACAAACTCTCAGAAAAATCAAAATCACTCTTCATCGTCATTGTCTTCGGTGACGTCATCCTCTTCGTCATCATCGTAGTCCTTGTAATCCTTCTCGTAATCCTCTTTCTCGTCCTTTTCCTCTATCTCCTCAAAATTGTCATCTGCAGGATAAGCCATCACATCAAACCTCTTCGCAGAAAAATGCTTTTCGAGGCTACTTTAAAAATTTTTCGTTAAAGCATGAAATCAGAAATGAAACCTACTTTTTCCTTGCTTTCCTGATGCGCTGGCTGATCCTGTCCACAAGCTTCCTGCTTTTCTTCTCGGCAATTTTTTTTGTCTCTGCAAGGCCCCTTTTTATGTAGGGGCTCCAATAGCCCAATCCGGTTTTTGGCGCTTCCATCCTGCCCCACCATCTCTCGAAATACACTATGTGCTCGATTCTCTGCTTTACAGGAGGCTCCGGGCGCTCATCGGGATAGCCTATGGTAATCACGGCCTGGACATTGACATGCTCGGGAAGATTGAGTATTCTCCTGATCTCTTCCTCGTCAAATGCCCCCACCCAGCACGCCCCAAGGCCAAGCGAATGGGCTGTCAGGAGCATATTCTCGGCAGCGGCTGCCGCCCCCTGTATGGTGTAAAGCCTTGCACCTCTTGTCCCGTAATACCTTTCCATGTGCTCAGGCTCTGCCACCATCACGATGTGTATCGGGGCAATCTCCATCCAGTACTGCTGGACGCAGGCCTCGGCAATCATCTTCCTTTTTGCATCACTCTTCACAACAAGGAACTTCGTGTTGAATATGTTTCCTGCAGCAGGGGCGTATTTGCCAGCCTGCATTATTGTCACAATATTATCCCATGGGACAGGGTCTTCCTTGTACTTCCTTACAGAGCGCCTTGTCCTTATGCAGTCAAGAACATCCATTTTGCCTTGTTTATATTTAACCTCTTTTTACTTAACAAAACCATTTTATACTGAAACCCATTTAAATATATTGCTATGGAATACGGGAAACTGGCCGGCATATACGAGCAACTGAATGAAACTACCAAAAGGCTCGAGAAAACACGCATAATATCGGAGTTTCTGAGGGAGACAAGCCCTGAAGAGCTGCCTATTGTAATGCTCCTGCTGGAAGGCAGGATATTCCCAAGCTATGACCCAAGGGAAATCGGGGTTGCCTCGAGGCTGGTGCTGAAATCAATAAACGTAGCTGCGGGAATCCCAGTAACTGACATAGAGAGGGAGTGGAAAAAGACAGGCGATCTTGGGCTCGTGGCTGAAAACCTTGTCAAGGGCAAGAAACAGTCCACGCTGCACTCCAGCAAGCTCACCATGTCCAAGGTCTTTGAAAATCTGAGAAAACTGGCAACCTTGGAAGGCAGCGGCACTGTCGAAAGGAAGGTGCAGCTGATAGCGGAATTGCTGACGTCCTCAAGGCCGGTGGAGGCAAAATATGTAATCAGGACGATACTCGGGAATATGCGCATAGGCGTCGGGGAAGGGGTCATCAGGGACGCCATAGTATGGGCGTTCTTTGGCAGAGAAATCGGAATCAAGTACAATCCTGCCGGGAATGAGCCCGAGATTGAAGACCGGGACAAATACAATGAATTCCTCGCGGCTGTGCAGCATGCGTATGACGTGACCAATGATTTCGGGCCGGTGGCGAAAACTGCACGGACAAAAGGAATCAGGGGGCTTCAGGGCCTTGAGCTGACAGTCGGGGTGCCGCTTAAAGTGATGCTTGCTATCAAGACAGAGACAATTTCCGAGGCATTCGAGACTGTGGGAAAGCCTGCTGCTGTGGAGTTCAAATATGACGGCTTCAGGATACAGGCTCATAAAGACGGGGATGAAGTCAGGCTGTTCACAAGGCGGCTTGAGAATGTCACAGACCAGTTCCCTGATGTTGCTGGATTCATCAGGCATAATGTCAAAGGCAGGAATTTCATCATCGATTCAGAAGCGGTGGGGCTTGACAGGAAGAGCGGCAAATACCTTCCGTTCCAGAGCATCTCTCAAAGAATCAAGAGAAAATACGGCATCGAGCAGATGTCAAAGGATTTTCCAGTTGAGCTGAATATCTTTGATATAGTCTATTATGACGGCAAGAGCCTGCTGCACACGAAGTTCAGGGAAAGGAGGGAGCTGCTGCAGAAGATAGTGAAGCAGGAGAAGGGGAAAATAGCGCTCTCAAGCTCAATCATCACCTCAAGCGAAAAGGACGTCGAGAATTTCTTCAGCAAGTCCGTCAAGGCAGGAAATGAGGGACTGATGCTGAAATCGCTTGATGCGCCGTACAAGCCGGGCGCAAGGGTCGGCTATATGATCAAGTTCAAGGTTATAATGGACACGCTGGACCTTGTTGTCGTGAAGGCTGAATGGGGGGAAGGGAAAAGGTCAAAATGGCTCAGCAGCTTTACGCTTGCATGCTTCAATGACGGCGAATTCCTTGAAGTGGGCAAGGCCAGCACAGGCCTCAAGGAGAAAAAAGAGGAAGGGCTGAGCTTCGAGGAAATGACAAAAATGCTCAAGCCATTGGTCATTGAAGGGGAAGGCAAGGAAGTCATTGTCAGGCCGAAGATTGTCCTTGAGATCGGCTACGAGGAGATACAGAAAAGCCCGACATACGCCTCCGGCTATGCCCTGAGGTTCCCACGTGTGATAAGCCTGAGAGAAGAC
>JACOZO010000050.1 GCA_016181325.1 Candidatus Woesearchaeota archaeon
AAAGATAAAGTTTAAATACTTTTTTAATGATAGCCTTAATATTGCTGTTTTGGATTGTGGTTAAATGAAAATCGGATTTATAGGCCTCGGCAGGATGGGCATCAATCTGGTCTATAACCTGAAAGACAAAGGGATAGACGTTATTGCCTATAACAGGAGCCCTGAGCCCCTTGACGAGGTAAGGAAAAATGGTGTCAAAACCGCTGGTTCTATCAGAGAACTTGTTCAGGCTTTGCCAAATCCAAGGGTAATATGGGTGATGGTTACTGCAGGAAAGCCTGTTGACCTGATTATCGAAGAGCTTCTCAGGTTTGTGGAAAAAGGTGACATCATAATCGACGGCGGCAATTCATTCTACAAGGACTCGGTAAGAAGATATAAGGAATTAAGCAAAAAAGGCATAAATTTCCTGGACTGCGGCACTTCAGGCGGATTAAAGGGTGCCAGATACGGCGCATGCCTCACCATTGGAGGGGATGAAAAGACATTCAAAAAGATAGAAGAATTGTTCAGGAAAGCAGCCACAAAGGACGGTTATGCCTATATGGGCCCTCCAGGAGCAGGCCATTTTGTGAAAGTCATCCATAACGGCATAGAATATGCCCTGCTTCAGGCTTATGGAGAGGGATTTGAGATACTGAAGAAAGGCCCGTACAAGATTGACATGGAAAAGACAGCAAGGGTATGGAGCAACGGCTCGATAATAAGGTCATACCTCACGGAACTTTCCATAGAAGCCTTCAGAAAAGATCCAAACTTAAGCAGGATAGAAGGCATTGTCGGAGGCGGAGAGACAGGCACTTGGGCTGTCGAGACTTCAAAAGAGCTCGGCGTTGATGCGGAAATATTAAAAACAGCGCTTGAATTGAGAATAAGGACAAGGACAGACCCCACTTTTGCAGGCAAGGTTGTTGCTGCCCTGAGGAATGAGTTTGGCGGCCATAGCACGATTGAAAATTCCAAAAGGAATTTTCAGCGTGCTCAAAAACGTAAAGTTTTTGACACGGTAAAAAAGAGGTGAGCAGTTGAACAGCAAGAAAATCCTGAAGATAATTTTGATTAGCTTGGTCTTTCTTATGGTTTTAGCCGTCCCTTATTTCATATTGGCCCGCGAAAAGCATCCTGAGCCGTATGAAAAGATAGTCAAGATCGAGAATGAAGAGGTGTATGTCGAGGTGGCTGACACACCTGAAGAAAGGACTATGGGCCTTATGGGCAGGAAAAGCATGCATGATGACCACGGAATGCTCTTTATGTTTATGGAAGATGGCCAGCACGCATTCTGGATGAAGAACACATATATCCCTCTGGACATCATCTTCCTGGGAAAAGACATGAGAGTGAGTGACATGAAGAAGAATTTTGAGCCCTGCGCCTCGTCAAACTGCCGCGTATTCACGCCAAGGACCAATGTGAAGTACGTGCTTGAGGTCAATGCGGGATTTGCGGACAGGAACGGCATAGAGTACGGCTCTCAGATGAAGATTTATTAATGGAAATGCTTTGGTTTTGGGCCATGAATTACAAATAGGCAGCCATTTATTTCAATTCTTCACAATTATTTGCGCATTCGTAAGTTTTATTTCATGATTTTATACTAATGTCAAAAACCTTCAGGGTTTTTGAGCACACCAGAAATGCTATGCATTTCTTAGTGTTTCAATGAAAATTATAATAATTAATTCCGTCGTTTTGCTTTATGTCTTTTTTACTGCAAAACGACAGCCGCACATCAGTTCCTATAAAGCAACGACAGCCATATAAAACCTGCCAATGGGGGCAGGCAAATTTTGTTGCTGTAAAGGAAAGAAAGCGCATTAGAGGAGAATCCAAGATGAGTTTTGAGTATATTTTAGATTCATAAGCACTTAATTTGACATTAAAGATTATGCAAAATTTTCAATGCCGCAATTCATCAAAAACTATATAAACTTCAGAAAAGCTTCTTTCAGGCATGGGTGGCATGTTCAAGGACATTTTGGGAAGCAGCGAGAGCCTTTTCAGGGACGATGTTGCATTGGATTATTCTTACCAGCCAAAGCTCATCCCGTACAGGGAAAAAGAGCAGATGTACATCGTCAGCTGCATAAAGCCTCTGTTCCAGGGCAGGAACGGCAAGAATGTCTTCGTGCACGGCCAGCCCGGCATCGGCAAGACTGCAGCATGCCTTCACATAAAAAAGGAGATTGAAGAAGAAACTGATGACATCGTGCCCATCTACATAAACTGCTGGCAGAAAAACACCACGCACAAGATAATACTTGACATCTGCGAGATATTGGATTACAAGTTCGTGCAGAACAGGAGGACCGAAGAGCTGTTTGCGGTCATAAGGCAGCTTCTGAACAGGAAGGCTGCCGTGTTCATATTTGATGAAGCTGACAGGCTTGAGGATATCGACCTGCTCTACATGATAATCGAGGAGATCTACAAGAAAAGCATCGTATTGATAACAAACCGCAAGGGCTGGCTGGCTGACCTTGATGAAAGGGTAAAGTCAAGATTGACTGCTGAAATGCTCGAGTTCAGGCCATACAGCTTGGCAGAGACAAGAGGCATACTGAAGCAGAGGATGGAATACGCATTTGTTCCGGGAGTGTGGGATGAGGAAGCGCTTGAGCTGGTCTCAAAGAAGGCATTTGACGCGCAGGACATGAGGACTGGCCTTTATCTCCTGAGGGAAGCTGCAAATATGGCAGAAGGGAAATCCTCAAGAAAGATTACTGTCCAGCATGCGCAGGAAGCATTGTCAAAGCTCGGCGAATTCACGTCCAAGGGCAATGACACCCTTGCTGCAGACGAGCAGGCAATTCTGGATTTGGTAAAAAACAGCTCGGGCAGCAAAATCGGGAGTTTATTTGAATTATACCAGAAACAGGGGGGAAATCTTGCGTACGGCTCATTCCGCAGAAGGGTGGACAGGCTTGAAAGGGACAGGTTTGTCTGCCTGGAGAAGACAGAAGGCGGCGCTGAAGGCAACACCACAATAGTAAAGTTCAATGACGCTGTAAAGAAATTGACTGAGTTCTGATTATTGCCAGCCGTCAAGATACTTATAATAAATCTTAGATCCGTGGTAGGCAGGCCTTTGCGCCAGCTGCCTCATGAGTCCTATGAGTTCCTGCTGGGAATCCGGAGGTATTGGCCCAAAATTACCGCTCCTGCCAGTCAAGAATATTGATTTTTCCCCAAATGCATATCTCGCTCCGCCTATCACCTCAACGCTCAGTTTTATTCCACCGTTCTCAAAATCCACGACCCTTTCATAGCAATCCGCACCATCTTTTACAGGCCATGAGGAAAAATCCCCAAGAAGTTCCGGAAAAACAGGCATCAGTTCTTTGCTGACAAAATGCATTGCCAGGGATGGATGGGTGTCAAAAGGCATCTCAAAGCCCCTCAGATAGAGCCCAGTTTGAGGGTCCGTGCCTTCCGTGACACTTACTCGGATCAGGGCAAAGCATGCCTTGTCTCCCAATCTTCTGAACAGCTCAATGCCGGGATAATCAAACCTGCGAAGCTGCCTTTTAGTATAATCTCTTGCAGGATTGAATCCCCTTCTAACATCATTGGCATTTCTTTGTCTCATCAGCAGTTCGTTTAAGACAGCATCAATGGAATCAAGAGTGCCTACAGTGCCTACCGGTTCTACAATAAGTTCCCCAATCATTTCAAACCTCTCGGGAGAATTGAGGGTATTATAAAATATTATCGGATTTTGAGCACACAGAAAATCCAGATTGCTTTCCGCCAGCTAAAGCAGGGAGTGTACGCAATCTGGATTTTCCCGTGTGTAAAAAGCAACTCAGGCAGCAGGATAGGAAGCCTGTTTGAGATGTATCAGAAGCATGGAGGAAATCTTGCCTACAGGTCTTTCCAGAGAAAGGTTGACAGGCTTGAAATGGACAGGTTTGTCTGCCTGGAGAAGACAGAAGGCGGCGCTGAAGGGAACACAACGATGGTAAAGTTCAATGACGCTGTAAAGAAATTGACTGAGTATATCCCAATATTCCTAAAGAAACATGTTCTGTCAAATCCTAGTCAGGGCTGAATGACCCAACAAGATCGTCTAAATTAATTTCCTTTGTTTCATCTGCCCCGGGTTCCTGCCTTGATGTCCGCCGCCTTGGCCTTGCAATGTATGCACTATACTTAAAATTCAGATTATCGCTTTCATCCTTAGCCCTTCTCGAATAATTCAGGACGCCAAGAAGCTGCTGCCACAAATAGGATTCTGCCTGTGGCAGCGGACCGATGCCAGTTTTCAGGTATCCGCGATATGGGTTATTGGCCATTTTTCCTTCTGCGTTTTTTCTGTACTATTTTTTGTTTTTTATGCTTATTTAATCCGCCCGGTGGCGACCTAAAGTAAAAATAAGCAGATAATATAGATGTTATCTCAATCACTAAAATCAATACTATGATTATTGCTGATTCTGCCCGTGGCTCTGATTTAGGAATTGCCTTAGGAGTTTTTGCGGCAGTCTTGCCAGGATTGCTGATAATTTGCTGTTCCGGGTATTTTTTGATGTTTGCATTGGCCCCTGATTTCACGTTTTCCTGCCTGATTTTTTCCTCCTTGGCCTGCATAGTGCAGCTTCTGGATGTTGGCGGCTCCGATGAAGCCGGGCAGGGGGAATCTTGGGTATAACTCAGTATCTGGGCAAGGCTGCACGATCTCATCTGCAATCCGTTGGTGCATGCAGACCATTCAGAGCACTGCCACTCGGTGCTGCAGAAGTATGTAAAGCCTGTGCTGAGCCTGATTGAGCTGCTTCCTCTATCATTGCTGCTTCTGCCGCCTCCTGAACTGCTTTCGCTTCCTCCGCCGTCGGAACTTCCCGAACCGCATGAAGTTGATTCGGAAACGGAGTTATCATTGCAGTCAGAGCCGGCGCTGCATCCATGCCCATATCCGTCCCCATCATTATCCCTGCATTGCTCCCTTACAGCTGAATGGCTCAGGCCCGAGATTCTGTACCTGCCGCCAATGTCCAGGCAGGTGTAGTTTCCCTGAGCAGTGCCGTTGCAGATCACCAGTGTTTCTGCAGTCCCTGCGCATGCTGACGTGAAATTTCCAAATGTTAAATTGTCCATGTCTTTTATGCACACGCTCCTGGCAGTTGCGTTGATTTTACCGATGTAAGCTGTCTTTTTGGAGTTGGATCCGCTTAAGTCGATGCCGGAGATTATTATCGCCCCGCTTCCCCTGTCTGTCCGGGTTATGTTTATTCTGCCGAGGTCAAGTACATTCCTTTCGTTAAATGTCCAGTTAAATTCCAGAATCGGCTCAGCGCCTTCGCTCATCACAAGATTATGGGTGCCGTTGAAAATGCCGCCTAAATCCGCGCTGCCGTTTATTCTGATGCTAAGGGGCGCAAAAGACTTTATCGAGCCCGCTCCGCCCCTAAGGTAGTCGGCATTGTCATTTACGCCATCATTATCATCATCAGTATCCCTGAAATCAGGAATTTCGTCGGAATCAGTATCCGCCTCGTCTGCTATTGCAACGCAGACCACAAATGAATCTGTATCTTCATTGTCGCTGACAGTTGCATTGAAGCAGTAGCTTCCGCTGCTGCTCGTATTGGTTACCCATATAAAGGCGCTGCCTTCCCGGGAAAACAGCGTGCTGTTTATTGAAAATTTCAGGGGGTCATTATCAAGATCAAAAGCATTGACTGAGATATTGACTGCCTGAGTTTCTCTTACCCTGACATCCAGCTCTCTTGAGCCTCTTATTATCGGCCTTGCATTTTTTATTGCAAGGGCTGTGCTGTTTTTCCACGCGCTCCAGTTGAGGCCGTCATAGACCCTGACGCTGAATATCCACCTGTCATGCTTATTCGTATTGTCCGGGGTTATGATGCTTGAATTGGCAAACTGCCCTGCCTCCATTGAATTGTTGTACCATTTGGTTTCATTTGTGATAATTGAATTTTTGAGGCTGCCAGGCTGCCAGAAGCCCGTTAACGTTCCGTTAGTCCTGTCAAGATAATCTGTTGAGGACAGCATGACGCCCGAGATTTCCGGAATCCGGCTTGAAGAAACCATTTCCTGCCCTAAAGACTGCAGCAAAGCAAAAAATTGCGCATGAATGGCCTGGAGTGTAACATCAAATTCGTTGGTATTGGCAAAAGTCCTGATGTCCGCATATCTCAGCATCAATGGGGTATCGTCAAATCGCGGGTAAAATGCAGCTTTGCCCGGCTCATAATAATAGACATCCGGTAGTTTTCCAACAGGGCCAAAAACAGGAATTCCCGGAATCGGCCCCTTGCCCTGCTTTATGAACGACAATGAATCAAGATGCAGCGGCTCCTGGGGGCTCTTCAGCCCAAGCCCGGTTATGTACACAATGCCATCGGGGTTTGCTCCCAGAATATAGTCTGATGTAAGGCTCATTGCATTAAAATATTCCTGGCTTTTGCCTTCCGGAGTTTCTCCAAGATAATACAGGGAATATATAGGTATCAAAAATTCTCCCAATGCCGTGCCTTTGCCCCAGTCAGTATTTTGGCTTGTTGATCTGGGGCTTCTGTGGGCATGGCTGTTTCGGACTTCGTCCAATATCTCTGCTGCGAATTCATTAAATCTCCTTTTAGACAAATTATGAATTCCCGCATCAATACTGCCGGCAGCCAGATATCCGAGCAAATAGTCGCTTGTAGCAGGCTGCACTTCCATGTTATATGAGGATCCCCATGGAAGGCTTGAGGCAAAGTGGTCAAAAGCGCCGTTCCATTTGCCCATGCCGTTGAACACATTCTCAAATTTCTCCCTGTATTCCTGGCTGCCGGTAAGCCTGTATAATTCGCCGGAGGCATAGAGCATCGGCCCTCCCGAGGTATTGCTGGCCAGCGAGTAATTGTAAGCCATGACAGCTCTCGACTTTAAATTTTCAGAAAGTTCATTGTTGAATGGCCTGAGCAGCCTGGCTGCCTGGGCGAATAATGCTGCTGCTCTTGCTGTATGGCGGGGGTCGCAGGAATATGTCCAGTACGGCAATTCGTCCTGATGCGCAAAATAAATCCCGTTTGGGTGCTTATAAGACTCAACTCCGGGCCTTACGCAGCCATTGCTTTCCTGCAATTGCTCCCATGCCCTGATGCCCCAAAGTGCCTCATCAAGCAGGTCAGGAATGCCATTATTGCTTTCCGGGATATTAAGCTGGGAGTCATGGAAGTATTCAGGGCTTATTTCATACGCCCTCATCAGCAGCATGGGAACGACTGTATGGACTGTCCTCTGGTCAAAATCACCTGCGTCGTGATATCCTCCCATCAGGGTAATCTTGTTATCGGTCGGCGTGTTTTCAGGGAAAAAGCCGTTGGAGTGGCTTATATCTGCCTTGTAGACATTATGCAAATCCTGCGGCCTGCTCCAGCCTGTAAACTCCGGCCTTAAATCCCCCGCCCATCTGTTGTGGAATAATCCTCTTGCTGTAGCATAAAATGCTTTGTAAGCCTCCTGCTCGCTTATGAAAAAAGGCATTGATATGCCTACACCGGGAATTCTAATCCTGTATTTCTTTTCAGAAGGCAGAAGCCCGGAAAGATTGATTTGCCCAACTTCAGTCCCCGAATCCGAATCAAATGAGGACCTCGCCTCAAGCCGTATGGTGGCCACGGATTTTAGGGCATTGCCGCTTCCGTCTTCCATTAAGACTTCAGCATGGCTTGGAAAGCTGCCAAGGCGTAGCGATCCGCCATCGCCCATCCAGCCTGAAACATACGCCCATCTTTCTGTCGAGCCGGGATGGTAGCCGATCTGGTTAACCCTGATTATAGGCGTCTCAACGG
>JACOZO010000051.1 GCA_016181325.1 Candidatus Woesearchaeota archaeon
GGGGATAACGGCAAGGTCCTTGTTGTGGGTGGCAGTAAAGATTATGTTGGTGCCGTTGCTTTGGCAGGATTGGCTGCACTGAGGAGCGGCGCTGATTTGGTAAATATAGCCGCGCCTGAAAAGGTCGCATGGGCGGTAAACTGCATTTCCCCGGATTTGATTGCGACGAAGGTCAAAGGGGATTATTTCAGGAAAGAAAATGCTAAAATTATAGTTGATTTAAAGGAAAAATTTGATGTCTTGCTGATTGGCAACGGCATAGGATTAAAAAATGAAACGAAAAAGTTCTGCAAAAAGGCCATCAGAGGCATTGGAAAACTTAAGGTCATTGACGCGGACGCAATAAAATCAATTAATTCCAATGACGCGGAAAATTCCATCATTACGCCGCATTTGAAGGAATTGGAGCAATTCTTGAAAAATTCCAATGTTGGAAAAACAATAATCAATAACATCATTAATCAAAAAAACATTGTGAAAAAATCATTATTGATAAAAAAAGCACTAAAAAAATTCTTTGATAAAGATAATATCGTCTTATTGAAAGGGAAGATAGACGCAATTATCTCTTCCGACGGGATTTACTACAACAAGACAGGCAATGCCGGGATGACGAAAGGGGGCACTGGTGACGTGCTGGCAGGATTGTGCGCGGGCTTTCTTGCGCAAAATGGCAACTTGATGCAAAGCGCTGTCAACGCAGCTTATTTCAACGGAATGATAGGGGACATCCTGCTGAAAAAGAAAAAAGGATTTGCATATCTGGCAAGCGACATGGCCGGCGAGATTAAAAATGTTTTAAAATTACAAAATAAGATGAGTTTAAGGTGATTGTCTGGCCGGCTTGCCCGGGCCTGCTTCGGCTGCCTGCCTGGCCTCAGATACAGGCTTTGCATACTTCGCCATTGCCCTGTCTATTGATTCTTCAACAACGTAATCAAGCTCACCTTTGGTGACAAACCTGACAGGATTCCACATGTTGATGTACTTCTCAAGCAGCTTGACGTCTTCTTTCTTTGCCGCGTTCTGGAGCTCCTTGATTATGAGGAAAACCTTGTCTTTCACGTCATGGATGTCCTTCTTGATGTCATTTATCTCTGAGGCCAAGGTCTTTATCTCGGCATTGAGCATCCTGTTCTTGGAGATCATATTCTCCTCTGTAATCTGCACCATGTTCCTCACATTGGCCGAGGCTTCCTCGACAAGCCTTAATCTCCTGCCAAGGCTGTTTATGTCATTTGTAATGCCGCTGATGTCGGGAGCCTGCTCCTTGGGATGCCCAAACGAAAGCTTGTGCTTCTTGGGGGCTTCGGGAACATCCCCGCCATCGCCAAAATCATCGCCCGGAGGCATATTGTAGTTTTCTTCCTGCATGATTAGTTCACCATATTCCGCTAATTCGGGCCTTTTTAAGCTTTTTTATAATAATTTATTGAAACTGTCGAAACGTGAATAAAATCCTTCCTTGATTCCATTTTAAGATTAAAGTAGTCCTCTATAGCGGCATTTGCCAGCCCACATTGGCGGAAATTTATACTGCTGTTGCCGCTTTATCGGAAAAGAAGGCACTGCTCGCCCTGTGAATTGCTGGGCGAGTTCTTCAAGCTTGCATATCAATAAATGCGAGCCGCAATTGGGCGAGCCTAGACCCAAAAGGAAGGAAATTATTGATTCAGTCCATAGTGGCGCAGTTGAAGCAACAATCAGCATCATGGCAATATTTAAATACTACCCTGCTGTATATATTATAAAATACCATAAAAAATATTAAATATATTTTATATTATAAAATATATAATTGCTGTGGAAATGGGTGCCTGTCAATGAAAAAGCCGATAAGCGCGACAATTGACGAAGAGCTGATAAGGTGGGTGGAAAAGGAGACGTCGAACAGCAGGAAGTACAGGAACAAGTCGCACCTTATCGAGACTGCAATCGAAAATCTGAAGAGGGGGAGGGGCTAAGATGGCGCTGTTCGGCAAGTCAAAAAAACCCTTTTCATTCAATGTCGCAAGGGAAGGCGAGGACATAATCCTGATGGTGGACCTCGACGAGTATTCCAAGGTCCCTTCCATAGAAGACGATCCTGTCTGCATGGCAAAGACCATAGAAATACTGATGGAGACCGGCACGGTTACGAAGATAGTTTATGCGCAAAAAAGGAATTACGAATATGACTACAATGAAGCCCTGATGCTGAAGGAGATAGCTGACCTGTTCACACTAGTATCTAAGGGGAAGGAGATATTCAGCTACAACGCGCTGATGGCGGGCCCGCAGTGCGCAAGATACGCCGCGCAGTGGTATCCCAAGCTCCAGAACATCCTCTCAAACATGCTCAAGTCAGACCCTATAGGATGCTATGTCGAGCTGAAAAGGTTGGTGAGGGACGAGAGGATAAAGAGCGCCAGGGCAACCGACCAGAATTACAGCGCCTGCGTCGGCAAATATTTCACCGTCATCCAGTCGATAATCGAGAGGCTGGAGAAAACAAGCATAATCAACAGGGTCAAGGAGCTGCTGACCGGGTACAACATAGGCGACAGGTCGCTGTACGGCCGGCTTTTCTCTGCTGACATCAGGCCGGACTTCATGTTCACAAGGCTGATGGCGACTTACCCGCATTATGCCGATGAGATAGACAGCTACAAGATAGACAAGAACACTGAAGTCACAATATTTGAGCTGCCGGACAATGTCCAGTACCTGTACCACCTGATACCTCCGGAATTCAAGCTGTCGGAAGAAAAATACGAGGTCTTGGATGCCGCAAGAAAGATAATGTCAGAGCACAAGCCGACAAGGTCGGATTTCATTGACCCTGCCAGGATAAGGCAGGTATTCACCAGCATCGGAAGGGACCTCATTGAAGAGCTTGTGAATTTCCGCCAGCTGACCCTTACAAACAACGACATAGACGAGCTTACAAGGATCCTTGTAAGGTATACCATAGGATTCGGGCTGATAGAAGTGCTGCTCCAGGATGAAAAGATACAGGACATAACAATAAACTCGCCCATGGGGGAAACACCGATATTCATAGTGCACCAGGACTTCAGCGACTGCAAGACCAACATAGTGCCTACGACAGCCGAGGCTGAGTCATGGGCATCAAAGCTGAGGCTGGTGTCAGGAAGGCCCCTTGACGAGGCCAATCCGATCCTCGACACAGAGCTTGAGCTCCCGGGAGTAAGATCAAGGGTTGCTGTTGTAGCTTCGCCGCTGAATCCAAACGGGCTGGCTTTTGCGCTGAGAAGGCACAGGGACAAGCCGTGGACGCTTCCGTTATTCATAAAGAGCGGCATGATAACTCCCTTGGCTGCAGGCATAATGAGCTTCATTATAGACGGCAACAGGACGCTGCTTGTGGCGGGAACCCGAAGCTCCGGAAAGACTTCATTATTAGGTGCTGTGCTGGTAGAGATGATGAGGAAATACAGGATAATAACTATTGAAGATACCCTTGAGCTGCCGGTTGACGCCCTGAGGAAGGTGGGCTACAACATACAGCAATTGAAAGTGGCTTCCGCGCTCACAAAAGGCACCTCAGAAGTTTCTGCCGACGAGGGAATAAGAACCACATTAAGGATGGGAGACTCTGCGCTCATAGTGGGAGAGATAAGAAGCAAGGAGGCTCTTGCGCTCTATGAGGCAATGAGGGTTGGCGCTCTGGCAAATGTCGTGGCAGGCACAATACACGGCGACAGCCCCTATGGGGTTTATGACAGGGTGGTTAATGACCTGGATGTCCCAAAGACAAGCTTTAAGGCGACTGACATCATAATAGTCGCCAATCCCATAAGAAGCGCTGACGGGCTGCACAGGTGGAGAAGAGTCACGCAGATAACTGAAGTCAGAAAGCACTGGGAAAACGACCCAATGCTTGAAAATGGATTTTCCGACCTGATGAAATACGACTCAAGAACCGACAAGCTGCTGCCAAGCAATGACCTCATCAATGGGGGCTCCGAGATACTGAAGGCAATAGCCGGCAATGTGAAGGACTGGTCAGGGAACTGGGATGCAGTCTGGGACAACATAAACCTGAGGGCGAGCATCAAGGAAGCCATTGTCAATTTTGCTGCCAGCACCAACAATTTGGACCTGCTTGAGGCCCCTTTTGTCATACAAAGCAATGACCAGTTCCACAAGATATCAGACAAGGTCAAGGAAGACATAGGCACTCTCGACTCAAAAAGGATATTTTTTGAATGGAATGAGTGGCTGAAGAGGCACCTGAAGAAGCAGGAGATAGTTGAGGCTTAAGCGACAAGAGAATATGAGGATTTGAGGAGATTAAATTGCCGGGCAACAGCATAGACAAGAGCAAGCTCCTGAGCTTAATGGAAAGCTACAGGAAGAACATAGAGAAAGAGCTGGGCTCCCATGTAACGAGGACCACAAACAGGATATCTTCGCTTGAATACATGGAATTCAAGCAGGAATATCTCCCGGCGCATCTGGGGTACTACGAGAAATCCTGCGCCCTGAGCGAGAAATGGTTCAAGATAAAGCCTGACAAGAAGAAGGAAGCCGAGCTTCTGGAAGCCATCAACATCGCCCATCTCGGAATCACGCCGACAGGGGCATTGTCATTTTCATTTGTGGCGCCATTATTTATTTTCCTGTTCGGGACATTTTTGTCCTACCTGGCATTCCAATCATTCTTCTTCATTGCCTTTTTCATGATTCTATCGGCGAGCCTGATCATGCCGTTCGGCAAAATCCCATTTTTCCTTGCCAATAGGTGGCGCCTGAAGGCAAGCAACCAGATGGTGCTGTGCATCTTTTATGTGGTCACTTACATGAGGCATTCTTCAAACATTGAAAAGGCGATAGAATTCGCGGCAGACCACCTTGCCACGCCCCTGTCATTGGACCTGAAAAAGGTATTGTGGGATGTTGAGACTGAAAAATATTCAACTGTAAAGGAATCTTTGGACATTTACCTCAATTCATGGAAAAAGTGGAATATTGAATTCATTGAGGCTTTCCACCTTGCTGAATCATCCCTGTATGAAGCTGAGGAATCCAGAAGACTGGGATCGCTGGACAAGGCGCTTGATGTAATCCTCGAAGAAACATTTGAAAAAATGCTGCATTACGCCCACAATCTCACCGGGCCCATTACAATGCTGCATATGCTCGGCGTGATACTTCCAATCCTGGGGCTTGTCATACTGCCGCTGGTCGTGTCCTTCATGGAGAACGTCAATCCGATGCATATCGCCGTGCTGTACAACATTGCACTCCCGATTGCCGTCTATTTCATCGGCAAGAACGTGCTGGCAAAAAGGCCGACAGGCTATGGCGAATCTGATATTTCCGAAGACAACCCCGAGCTCAGGAAGTACAGGAATTATATAGTCAAAATAGGGGGCAAGGAAGTCCAGATAAATCCGATACATTTCAGTATTTTCATATGCGTCGTGCTGGTATTTGCCGGGCTCATCCCCTTAATCATGCATGTGATAGGGCTATCGGACTTTGGATTTGGGGACAGGGACACGTTGTCGCCATGCGGCCAAAAGTACTGCTTCATGGAGTACAGGAAAAGCACATTGGGGGAAAAAGGGCCATACGGCCTTGGGGCTTCAATAATGAGCCTTTTTGTAGTGCTTGGAATAGGGCTGTCCATAGGAGTCTATTTCAAGCTGAGGTCGAGAAATGTAATCAAGATACGGGAGCGCGCAAAAAAGCTTGAATTGGAGTTTGCGGGGGCCCTATACCAGCTTGGCAACAGATTGGGTGATAATCTGCCGGTGGAGATAGCGGTAGACAAGGTCGCTGCCGTGATGGAAGGCACTATCTCAGGCAATTTTTTCAGATTAGTGAGCATGAACATAAAGAGGATGGGCATGAGCATAGAAGGGGCGATATTTGACCCGGAGCACGGCGCCCTAGTCGCATTTCCTTCCAATCTCATAGAGAGCTCCATGAAAGTGCTGACCCAGTCCGTAAAAAAAGGCCCGCTTATTGCCGCGCAGGCACTGACAAATGTCTCAAGATACATCAAGGAAATACACAGGGTGGATGAAAGGCTTAAAGACTTGATGGCAGACATTGTCTCGTCAATGACATCGCAGGTCAAATTCCTTACTCCGGCAATTGCCGGGGTTGTGATAGGCATAACATCCATGACAACGGCGATACTCGGAAAGCTGACAATCCAGATGCAGAAGGCTACGTCAGGAGGGGAGGCCGGGACTGGTGGCGCATTGGGCTCATTTGGAAGCTTCTTCAAAGAAGGGCTTCCAACTTATTACTTCCAGATAATAGTCGGAATTTATGTGATACAGATTACATACATACTTACAATCATGGCGAATGGAATTCTGAATGGCGAAGACAAGCTCAGAGAAAGGTATGACCTGGGAAGATTCATGATAAGCAGCACGGCACTTTACTGCGCAATCGCAGGCGGCGTGATGATACTGTTCAACATCATCGCGGCAAGCATACTGGATGCAGCGGCGTTCTAGAAATTTAAGTGAAAAAACCTGTTATAAGAAAAAGTGGGGCGGATGGAATTTGAATCCATGACATTCCGCATCAGAAAGCTGTGCTTCCCGATTCCACGGTATCAATCAGTCATCGCCAAAAGGCTCATCATACCGTCTTCAGCCGTGTGCTCTTTCCTGAAGAGCAAGGCAAGCCTGCTTATTCCCAGGCTGAGCTACCGCCCCTTTAAGGCCAAGTACTTAAACCCCATTTAAATGGTTTTTGTTTTCTATTTCCTTTTCAGATTACTTTTAAGAGTCTTTCCAATATCCTTTAATTCCCCAAGAATTTCATTCAGAAGCTTGTCTTTTCTTCTGGCATAATAATACTGTACAATGGCGAATATGAGATACAGGCCGAAAATGCCGCCAACAAGGAATTCCAAAGTGCCGACCAAGTTCTTAATTGGCTCCAGCAAAGGCTCCAAAGGCATGATTTGAGTGACATTGCTCATATGCAGTAATCCGGATTATTAGTATTTAAATATTTAGCAATCAAAACAATGCAAGAATGAATTGTTATCACTATAATAATTATATCCCTTCAACATCCTCTTCATCAACATTAACAGGCTCTTCGGCATCAGCAGGGGGCGCGTTTGTGTATACTGTCTTCTTTTCCGCAATGTCCGCCTTTCCCACAACCTCAAGCTTGCCCATCCTTCCTGTTGTCAGCTGAAGCTCGCCCTGCCATTCGTTGACATAGCCGTTGACCAGATGAATCTTGTCTCCTGCCTTCACCTTGTCTATGTCCTCATTCCACAGGGTAAGGTTTATTTTTGTCCCGGTTTCGTCGCTTGCAGAAGCGGTGGCGACCCTTCCGCTCTTGCCGAACTTCTGGAATTCCCTTGGCTGGCCTATCTCATGAACATCCAGATTTATGTCGACATTTCCCTGTTTTGCCTGTAATTCCTTTACTAACATGATAATCACCCAAAACTTGCCAAGAAGCTTACTTGGACCTATGCTGCTTCCTTAATCTTCGCTCTTTCTTCATCCTTTTGCGCTGCCATTTCCAGCGCATCTGACCTTTTTTCTTCCACCTGCGGGAACTCCTTTTCATCAGGCTGAGATTTTTTATGGTATATTTAAATATTGCTATAAATTGCCGGAATTGCCGATGGGCCTGCATTGAATCAGAATGATTTTTATAATGGCAAATTCTTACCATGATTATGGACAGAAAACTCGAGTATGCCATTGTTGCTGTCATTTTTGCGGT